>NZ_JASCXP010000254.1:0-10575 GCF_030010695.1 Nocardia sp. CC201C | reverse complement strand
GGCCGTGGTGATGTTCACCGCCGGACCGACCCCCGCCACCCCCGCTTCACCTCCCCCCCCCCGGGGCCCCCCCCCCCCGCGGCAGGTTTCGGGGCAGTCGTTCGGATCACCGGGCAGTCGTACGGATCAGTTGGCGCGCAACGCCTTCCGCGCGGCGCGCGGGCCGAGCAGGAAGAGCGCGAGGGCGGTAGCCGCCACCAGGATGAAACTGAACGCCGTGCCCTGGCCACTGACCACGCGCAGCAGCATGCCGCCGATCAGCGTGGTCGCCCAGATGATCACGCCCGTCGGCCACAGCGACCACCCGTCGAAACGCCGTACCGCCGTATCGAAGTCGCGCTCGGACTGCCACACGCACACCGCGAAGGCGATGGCCCAGCCCAGAATGAGTCCGGCCTCGAACGGCCAGGCGGTGCGCGCCAATCCCGTCAGAATCGACTCGTCGTGACTGCTGCGCCCGATCGCACAGAACAGGACCACCAGCACGGCATCGACGACGAACGGCAGCGGTTTCTTCACGCGCCACAGGGTAGTGCGCCCGCTACCGGTCCCCGCGCAGGGACACCCGGCTCAGGCGGTGCCGACCTCGGGGTCCGGCTGGCGGCGCTCGCTCACCAGCGGGGTGCGGCGCTGTTCGAACTCCTTCTCGTAGTCGGCGTCGTCGGCGTGCGGGGTGCGGAACAGGAAGCCGAGGACGATCCAGCCGACGATCGCCACCAGGACGAAGCTGACCATGCGGTAGGCGAAGGCGGCCGCCACCGCCTGCGCGGCGGGCAGACCGGCGAACGCGGTGAGACCGTAGATGAGGGTGGCGTCCACGTAGACGATGCCGCCCGGCGCGAACGGAATCGAACCCACCGCCTTCCCGGCGGCGAAGGCCAGCACCAGCCCCGCCAGGCGCGGATCGGCCCCCACCGCGTAGCAGGCCGCGCCCAGACAGGCCACATCCGCACCGCGGTGCAGCACCGCCCAGAACGCCACCCACGCGCCGTCCCGGCGGCCCAGGTCCACCGACTCCAGCTGGCTCACGATCTCGGCCAATTTGTCCTCGCCGCGATCACCGGCGCGATGCCGGATCCGATTGATCACGTGCAGCACCCGGCGCACCACCGCCTCGATGGTGCCGGGATGCTTGGCCACGTAGTTCCCGGCCCACACCAGCAGCACCACCGCGCCCAGCGACACGATCAGCTTCAGCGGCCCGACCCGGGCGCCCACCAGCAGCGCGCCCAGCACGCCCAGCAGCGCCAGCCCGGACGCCGCGACCACCCCGGACATGACCAGCTGCCAGGAGGCCACGATGGGGCTCGCGCCCCAGCGTCGGGTCTGCCGGTACGTGAACGCCGTCGAGAACACCTGCCCGGCGGGCAGCGTCAACGCCATGCCGGTGGACCCGTACACCACCGACACCGATTTGCGCTGACTCACCCGCACGCCGCCCGCGCGCAGCAGCTGTTTCTGCACCCGGCCGTAGCCGCTCATCGACACCGCCTGCAACCAGACGCAGACGGCGACCCAGCCCCAATGGATTTCGGTGAGCTTCTGCCAGGATTCCGACAGGCGCGGATACAGATATATGCCCTCGGCGATCAACAAAGCGGCAAGTGCGGCACCAAGTACCCATTTCACCCACCAGAACCGGTGGCGTGTGCTACTCGGGGCCGTCACGCCGTCAGCCTAACGAACCGATGGCCGCGGCGTCTGCAGTCATTTCCTCGCCGCTCTGCTTGGGCCAGGCCAGACGCGTTTTTCTGCGACGGCCGCGCAGCTGCACCTCCTCGCCCGTTTCCCAGTGCCGCTGTTCGGGATCGTCGGCGAAATACAGCGCGCTCGACGAGGTGAGCACCCGTTCGGGACGCTCCTTCGCCAGTTCCGTCAGCCGGGCCGCCTCGTTCACCGGATCACCGATGACCGTGTACTCGAAACGATTCGCCGCGCCGATATTCCCGGCCACCGCCAAACCGGCCGAAACTCCGATACCGATATCCAACCCCGGCACTTCCCGCAGGGCTTCGCGCAGCTCACGGGCGGCGGCCAGGGCGGCGGTGGGCGCGTCGGGACGGTCCAGGGGCGCGCCGAAGATGGCCAGCGCCGCATCACCGACGAATTTGTTGATGAGGCCGTGGTGGCGGTCGATGACATCCACCACGATGCGGAAGAATTCATTGAGCAGGCTGACGACCTCGGTGGGCGGACGTTCCGCGGCGGTTGCGGTGGAACCGACCATATCCACGAACAACACCGCCACGAATCGCGTTTCACCACCGAGCTCGGTGCCGTACTCCAAGGCGCGCCGGGCCACATCCTCACCGACATGCTGACCGAACAATTCCTGAAGTTCGCGACGTTTGGCGGCTTCGTCCATCATGCGGTTGAAGCCGACCTGCAGCAGCCCGATTTCCGAGCCGTCGAAAACCTCCACCTGCACATCTCGCGCCCCCTCCTGCACGCGGTCGATGGCCTGACTGAGCTGGCGAATCGGATCGGAAATACTCGACGCCGTCAGCATGGACAGCGCCAGCGCCTGCATGATCACCACACCGCACAGCAGCAGAATCGACACCGCCAGCGACTGCGCGGAAAACTGCACGCGAGAAGAAATCTGCGTGACGCACAGCAGCACGATCGCGATGACCGGTGCGAAGGTACCCATACCCCAGGTCATGGCCATCCGGGTGCCGACACCCGCGGTGAGCGTGTGATCGAAGGTGCCGGTGGACAGCGCCTCGGCCGCCACCGGGCGCAGAATCCGTTCCCCCAGCATGTAGGTGAAACCGAAGACGATGGTGGCGGCCATACATTCGGTGACGATCACCGCGGCCGCCAGCTCCGGCGTGCGCACGATGATCAGCGAGGCCAGCACACCGCCGCCCAGCAGCCACAGCGCCAGATGCACGATCGACTGCCGCAGCGGCGCGTGCAGCGCCGCCATCTGCTCCTGCCGGCTCGGCGGCCCGCCGCGCATCTGCCAGCGCATGACCGGCCGCAGCATGAGCGCCGACGCGGCCAGGCTCAGAATGCCCCCGATCACGAAGACCGTGCCGGGAATCAGCAGCCCCGTCTCCCGGGTCGCCGCCGTCCCGCCCTCCGGCACCGGCAGCCCGTACTGGATGAAAGCCCACACCAGGACAGCACCGAACGCATTGGCCGCCAGCATGGATGCGAGATACAGCGGCCAGCGGGTTCGCATGGTCTGTTTGACCGCTTCCAGGGGCGCTGACACGCTCACCAATCTAGCTCCCCCGCCTCCCCGCGACTCTTCGCGCACGGCTGAGAGCCGTTCACGGTTATGCACGCGTGCCGGCGGTCGAGTGCCGACCCGAATTCGGGCGTACCCGGCGAGTTACCTGCTTCTTAACGAGATCGGTTGTTTCGTCGGCTGCTCGGGGCGTGGGGGAGCGCGTCGAACAGTGCGGGTACGGCGCTATGAGCGAAACGGACAGTAGGCTCGCAGCCGTGAGCGAGGGGCAGCAGCAGGTGGCGGACGCCGGGACCCGGGACGGGGTGCGGCGGCGGGATGCCGAGGCTGTGCACCCGCTCGTGCGGCAGGCGTCGGAGTGGGCGTGGCGGCTGCTGATCATCTTCGCGGCGGTGCTGGCGGTGGCGTGGGTGGCGCATCGGCTCTCGGCGATCACCATTCCGCTGGCCATCGCGCTGCTCGGGGCGGCGCTGCTGTCGCCGCTGGTGGACTGGATGCAGCGGTTCGGGGTGCCGCGGTCCATCGGGGTGTTCGTGGCGCTCGCGGGATCGCTCGGACTGCTCGCCGGGGTGATGACCTTCGTGATCGAACAGTTCGTCATCGGCGTGCCGCAGCTGACCGACGAGTTCAAGAACAGCGTCACCGAGATTCAGGACTGGCTCATCAACGGGCCCTTCCACCTGAGCACCGAGCAGATCCGCAATGCCGGTGACACCCTCGTCAAGACCATCGAGAACAACCAGGACACGCTGACCAGCGGGGCGCTCACCACCGCCACGGCCATCGGCGAGTTCTTCACCGGGATCTTCCTGACCCTGTTCATCCTCATCTTCTTCCTCTACGGCGGTGAACAGATCTGGGAGTTCGTCACCCGGGTCATCCCGACCGCGCAGCGCGAACGGACCCGCACCGCCGGACGGCTCGGTTTCGGCACCCTGACCGGATTCGTGCGGGCCACCGTACTGGTGGCGGCCGTCGACGCCGTGGGCATCGGAGCGGGACTGGCCATTCTGAGCGTGCCGCTCGCGCTGCCGCTGGCCTCCCTGGTGTTCATCGGCGCGTTCATCCCCATCATCGGATCCTTCATCGCCGGGTCGGTGGCGGTGTTCATCGCCCTCATGACCAAGGGCCTCGTCACCGCGCTCATCGTGCTCGGCATCACCATCGCGGTCATGCAGCTGGAAGGCCATGTGCTGCAACCGCTGCTGCTCGGTCGGGCCGTGCGCATCCACCCGCTGGCGGTGGTGCTGGCGATCGCCGCCGGAGTGGTGCTGGCCGGTATCGCGGGCGGTCTGCTCGCGGTGCCGTTCGTGGCGGTGCTGAACACCGCCATCCGGTCGCTGCTGGCGGATTCCCCCGATGAGCTCTACCAGGAGCTGCACACCGGGAATCCACGCAAACCGATGTTCAGCGCCGAACCCGACACCGACCCCAGCCCGCTCGAACTGTCCCCACCCGCACCGAAGCCACCCGGGTCCAACTCCGCGCGGGGCGAGTCGAGACAGGGCGACACCGGTGACCCCGCGGACTGACCTCGATCCCGGCTATGCCGCCGCCGCGCCGCTGTGGCGGGCGGCGCAGGTGTTCCGGCTGGTCACCCTGATCTACGCGATCGCACAGCAGTTCGCGTCGGTGCGCTACTACGAGCGGCCCGGCCTGAGCTGGGCGTTCATCGGCGTGATGGTGGTGTGGTCGGTGGTCTCCTCGGTCCTGCTGTCGCACTGGCTGGTGCGGGGCACCGCCGGAATGCGGACCGCGGTGGTCGTGGGCGACCAGGTGGTGGTCATCGCGCTCATGGCCGCCACCCGGCTGGTCGCCGACTACGACTGGTACCACGGCCACCAGACCCTGCCAACCACGCTGTGGGCCGCCAACGCCGTCATGTCGGCCGCCATCCGCTGGGGCCCGCTCGGCGGCATCGGCTCGGGCGCGCTGATCTCCCTGGCCAGCACCACGGTGCGGGCGCAATGGGATGTGGACGTGTGGAAGGACGCCACCGCCCCGGTGCTGATCTCGGTGGGCCTGGCGATCGGCCTGGCGGCCAATACCGCGCGCCGGGCCCAGCAGCAGTTGCAGGAGGCGGTCCGGCTCAACGCCGCCACCCAGGAGCGGGAGCGGCTGGCGCGCGAGGTGCACGACGGGGTGTTGCAGGTGCTCAGCTACATCAAGCGGCGCGGCGGCGAGATCGGCGGCCCCACCGCGGAACTGGCGCAGCGTGCGGGGGAGCAGGAGGTGGCGTTGCGGGTGCTCATCTCCGAGCAGGTGGTGCGCGCCGACACCGGTGGCGGACAGGAGGATCTGCGACCGCTGCTCACCGCGCAGGCGACACCGGTGGTCTTCGTCTCCACACCGGGCCATCCCGTCCCGCTCGGGCGGCGGATGGCGCGGGAGGTGGCGGCCGCCGTCGCGGCGGCGCTGTCCAATGTCGCCGCGCACGCCGGGAATGGAGCGAAAGCCTATGTGCTGCTGGAGGATACCGGCGGCGAGGTGATCGTGAGCGTGCGCGACGACGGCCCCGGCATCCCCGAGGGCCGCTTGGTCGCCGCCGAAGCCGAAGGGCGGCTGGGGGTTTCACGCTCGATCGTCGGCCGGATCGCGGCGCTCGGGGGTACGGCGGAACTGTTCACCGACACCGAGACCGGAACGGAGTGGGAGTTCCGGGTACCGCGCGAGCGCGAGGCCCGACAATGAGAGGTGACACGGGAGGCGATATGTCGGAAGACACCGGAGAGCACCGGATCTCGGTCATGGTGGTGGACGACCACCCCATGTGGCGCGACGGGGTCGCCCGCGATCTCACCGAGGCCGGATTCGAGGTGAGCGCCACCGCCGACGGGGTGGGCACGGCCGCCCGGCGTGCCGCCGCCGTCCGCCCCGACGTCGTCCTCATGGATATGAACCTGCCCGACGGCAACGGCGCCACCGCCACCGCCGACATCCTGCGCGTCTCACCGGAGAGCCGAGTGCTGGTGCTCTCGGCGTCGGCCGAACGCGACGACGTGCTCGACGCCATCAAGGCCGGGGCGCTCGGCTACCTGGTGAAAAGCGCCTCCGCCGCCGAACTCGCCGACGCCGTGCAGGCCACCGCGGCGGGACAGGCCGTCTTCACCCCCGGACTGGCCGGTCTGGTACTCGGTGAGTACCGGCGGATCGCCAACACTCCGCCCGACCGCGACGAACCCCACCGGCCCGCCCTCACCGACCGGGAGACCGAGGTGCTGCGCATGGTCGCCAAGGGACTGTCCGCCAAGCAGATCGCCACCCGCCTGCACCTCAGCCACCGCACCGTGGAGAACCACGTGCAGTCCACGCTCCGCAAACTCCAGTTGGGCAACCGGGTCGAGCTGACCCGCTACGCCATCGAACAGGGGTTGGAGTAGTGCCGTCTGCACGCGGTTCGTGACCGATCGCTGATCTCGCTCGCCTGGCTCGGCGTCAGTCGCCGGCGAAATCCTTCGTCCACACGTGGACCGGGTCGATGGCGTAGACGACCCGTTCTTCTTCCCGGGGGTATGGCACTCCCAAGTATTTGTGCGACATCCGGTCGATCACGACCCAGGCCGAATCCCCAGTCAGCCGGCGAGCCACCCGCCCGCGCACCGTGGCCATGACGAAGGGCCGTTGGTGATCGGTGACGGAGATCGCCACGCGGTCATCCCGTTCGAGGTTGCGGGCCTTGCGTGCGTCCGGTCCGGTGAGGAACACGATCGTGTCGCCCTCGACGTCCACCCAGATCGGAACGGTATGCGGTGATCCGTCCGGCAGCAGGGTGGCGATATGGGCGTAGTTGGTTCCGGTGAACAGGTTCCGCACCGCCTCGGGCAGGGCGCGCTCCTCGTGCAGGCTCATCGGTCGAACTCCCATCGGGTTGATCGGGCGGCGTAGCGTTCGTCCGTGCCGAGTCCGCGGACCGTCACGGGTTCGATGGCGAAAACCAGGTAGGGCGGCGGCCCGGCGGCCGGCGCACCGAACGGGGCATGGAAAGCTCCGTCCGGGGTCACTTCCACCGGCCAGCCGTATTTGGTCCGGTAGCCGTCGGCGATGCGGGCGAGGCGGTCGGCGTCGTCCACCTGTCTTGCGACACCCTCGTATATGACGTCCATGCCCTCCGTCGATGTCGCCAGCGTGCAGGGTGCCTGTCGCATCAACGCGGTCTTGCGCGCGGTGGACGACGATGTCGAGCACAACACACCGTCACATACCACGGCGAAGACCGGCCGCACATGTGGCGATCCGTCCGAGCCCTGACTGACATTCCAGTAGAGCTCTGTGGCGTCGAGCCGCTCGAGGCCGAGCTCCCACGGCAGGACGTCGTCCCGGTCAGGCACGTGAAGTTGGTCGTCGTCCCATTGCCGGACGATGTTGATGGCTTTGCTCGGCGTCGGTTCGGTGCGGAGAGGATCAGGCATGGCGGGCACTCCTTGTAAGTTCCTTCAGGAGACTAACACAGTAAGTTCCCTGAGGGAACTATAATGTGCTGATGCAACGTACGGATTTCGGTGCGATGGCCTGTTCGATCGCGCGCACCTTGGACGTCGCGGGTGAGCCGTGGTCGCCGCTCATCATGCGCGATGTCTACGTCGGCATCTGCCGCTTCGACGACATCCAACGTGACCTCGGGATCTCCCGCAAAGTCCTGACCCAGCGCCTTCGCTGGCTCGAGGATCAGGACATGCTGGCGCGCCGCCGGTACTCCGAACAACCGCCGCGATCCGAGTACGTGCTCACCGACAAGGGTCTGGCGTTCTGCGACGTGTTGGTCGTCATGGCCGCGTGGGGCGACCAGTGGGCCGTCGGCCCCGAAGGGCCCCCGGCGCTGCATCGCCACCGCGAGTGCGGCCGCATCACGCGCGTGCGCCTGTGCTGCGATCAGTGCGATGCTCGGCTGACCGCCGCTGACATCGACGTCCTGCCCGGCCCGGGCGCAGGGACCTGATTCGCGAGCTCAGCCGTCTCGCGCGACGTCGGCGCGGTTCTCGCGGAGGGCCGGGACCCGGGACGTCCGCTGCGCGCCAGGGTTCGGCCGTGGCGACGCGGGTCCGCAGGATTCGCGGTGATAACTGATATTCAGGGATTGCCCTGATGTGCGGCGGGCCGGATCGTCGCTAGCCTCGATGGCATGGGTGGTCCTGAAGCGGTTTCCAGGGTGGGCGCCGAGCACGTGGTGGGCGACCGCGACCTGCGGGTGTCCGACGCCGAGCGCGAGCACGTGGGGCGGCTGCTGCAACGTGCGGTCGGGCTCGGCATGCTGTCGCTCGGCGAGTTCACCGAACGCATGGACACGGCGCTGGCGGCCAAGACCCGCGGCGAGTTGAACACGGTGCTGGTCGATTTGCCGGGGATCCGGCTGGCCGGACAGCCCGGGCCGCGGCCCTTCCCGGGGCCGCCACCGGCCGCACCGCACGGCCAGCCCACGGTGCGGCACGTCCCGAACCCGTCCGGGGGGAACATCATCCGCGCCCGCATGTCCGGCGTCACCCGCAAGGGCCGCTGGCAGGTGCATCCGACACTGCTGGTGGACAGTTTCCTCTCCGGTGTGACGCTCGACTTCACCCAGGCCGTCATGTCCACGCAGATCGTGGAGATCCGGGCCGATATCAGCGGTGGCTCACTGAATCTCATCCTGCCGTCGGAGGCTACCGCCGATCTGAACGGGCTCGAACTCGTCGGCTCCGGCGTCACCAACAAGGTGCACACCGGACCGCCCATGGGGCCGCTGCACCTGGTCGTGCACGGCCGCATCCGCTTCGGCTCGGTCACCGCCAAGCATCCGCTCTCGGCGCACTGGAAGAAGCTCATGGGGATGTGAGTCCGGCAACGCCGCACCGGACCCCGGGTGCGGCGCACGCGCGGTATCGTCGCGCTCATGGTGGTTCACGGCTCGGTCGACGCGGTTCCGGTACCCGAACCGAGACTGCGGACCGGGCGTGGTGCCCCGGTGCTGTTGCTGCACGGATTCCTGCTCACCTGGCAGTCCTGGGGCGCGGTCATCGACGATCTGGCCGGTGACCACGACGTCCTCGCCCCCACCCTGCCCGGCCACTTCGGCGGACCGCCCGCGCGGCAACCCGCCACCATTCCCGGACTGGTCGATCACGTCGAAGCCATGCTCGACGAAGTCGGTTGGCGCACAGCACATCTGGTGGGCAACTCGCTGGGCGGGTGGATTGCCTGCGAACTCGCCGCGCGCGGTCGCGCCGCCACCCTCACCGCCATCGCGCCCGCCGGGTTCTGGCCCGACCGCCCCACCGCCGAAACCCTCATCCGCAAATTTCGCTCCTTCGGCCCGCTGGTCGGCCTCAACACCGCCGACGGCCTGCCGGTCATGCCGAATATGCTGCGCAGCTTGCTGATTCCGCTGCTGGCCCATCAGCCCGCCGTCGTCCCCAACCGCCTCGCCAACGCCATGGCCGCCACCCCCGCACACTGCACCATCATCAAGGACCTGGCCGAAGACCCCGCCATCCCAGCCGGTTTCACCAAACTCCCCGAACTGGACCTCCCGATCACCATCCTGCGCCCCGAACACGACCGCATCATCCCGCCCCACTTCTACGCCCCCGACGCCTTCACCGGCCACCCCACCCTGACCGACCGCCCCCTCCCCGGCGTCGGCCACGTCCCCATGCTCGAGGCCCCCACCCTCATAGCCACCAAAATCCGCAAATCCATCGCCCGCGCCTGAATCCCACCGGCATCGCGGTGATCGGGCTCCGCCATCACCGATCTGCGTGCATCACCGATCTGCCGTGCCATCACGGGAGGAATCGGAGCTGCTCGCGAGGCGCGTGGAGCTGCTCGCGAATCGCGACGGTGGGTGGCTACCCGCCTCTGGGGGTCTGCGGCGCGCGATCGCGGTCGGATCCGGCTCGTGCTCGACGTCGATCCGGTCGTCGCCGGGCTCACAGCCGACCGAATCACATGCTCGTGCGGTGCGCGGCGTCGATGCCCGAAGAGGTTCAGCGTTCGTCGAATTCGGGGTACGAGCCGCGCAGGCCACCCGCCTTCACCCAGTCCGCGAACTGTTCGCGGCGACGGCGGCCCACCACGTCGGCGAGCGCGGCGTTGACGGTGGCGGTCAACTCCGAGGTGCCGAGGATGGCGGCGGCCTCGGCCAGCAACGTGTCGTCGATGTGCGGCGCGGGGCGGGACATCGGTGCCTTCCTAGTCGCGGTTCTGGCGGCGGAGGAGTTCGTTGACGCTGACGGTGCGGCCCTCGCCGCCGCGATGGCGGCCCTCATCGTCGTCGTCCTTGGCGGACGGACGGCGGCGGGAGGAGCGGAGGTCGGACATCCACTGTTCGATGCTGCCGCGCGGGCCGCTGCCCTGCGGACGCTCCTCGGCGGCCTGCGGGGGCGGCTGCTGGTCGGGTGCGG
>NZ_JASCXP010000253.1:0-10611 GCF_030010695.1 Nocardia sp. CC201C | reverse complement strand
GCCGCGCCGCCCGCGCCGTGGTGCCGTAACTCAAGAACGTCAACTGCGCCGACACCTGCACCAGAATCAATCCCCCGACCGCCAGCCCGGCCAGCGCCAACGCCCCGAGCCGACCCACGACGGCCATATCGAACAGCAGGTAGAGCGGTTCGGCCACCAGCACGCCGAGCGTGGGCACGGCGATACCGAGTATCCGCCGCGGACCCGCGTCAGCCGCATCCGCGCCCCGATCCGGGCGCACGGTGGTCACCGTCTCCGCGTCACTCCGCGCCGCGACCTCCGACTCCCCGACCACTTCGCCATCACCCTCGCGCATTCGATCACAATCGCACACGCCGCCGACATGCTCCGAGCACCAGCCGCGGCAAGCCCGCAGGCCCGGCTCGAAGCCGCCCTGGCGATTGGGGTGTGGCCATTCGCCGGCCGGAACCGTATCCGTGTACCGATCCGGAACTGGCGAACCGTGCCGCTAGAAGAGGAAGACCAGGAACCCGAAGAAAGTCACTCCCACGCATAGGAGGACCGCCAGCAGAACAGCGGTGAACACCGAACAGAGGAAGAGTACTCGGGCGGGCTGAGCCATCCGCTGCGTCGAAGGTCGAACCTCAACCCTTCTCCCGACGCCAACCTCCACCCCGAAGGCTCCCCCGTTGTTGACCGCGATCCTCTCGATGATCGCAGCGACTCCGCTTTCATGCCTGGCCTTTTCACTCTCACGCACGCGGCCAGACTGCCACAGAACAGCACCTCCGGTGAGAGATGACAAGGCGCGGTTCTGATGCCGTCTCACCGGCAACCTCGTCCCCGTTGTCGATTCACCGCGGCAATCGAACCGACAAACGGCTTCTCGGTGTCGACCGGTGAAGAGCACGTGGACGGGCCGACGAACGGCTACGGCGCGCGCTTGCCCATCCCCTCGAAGGGG
Source organism: Nocardia sp. CC201C (assembly GCF_030010695.1). Classification (NCBI taxonomy): domain Bacteria; kingdom Bacillati; phylum Actinomycetota; class Actinomycetes; order Mycobacteriales; family Nocardiaceae; genus Nocardia; species Nocardia sp. CC201C. The sequence continues at coordinate 9,686 of NZ_JASCXP010000253.1, read as the reverse complement.
GGCTTGCCCTGGTGTTTGCCGAAGATCATCAGCAGCGGGATCGCACCTTCGGCCATCCGCCACGCCTGCCGCAGGGGGATGGTGGTGCCGGTCGCGGTGACCGCGTGTCCGGCACCGCGCAGCAGATCCTCGACGGTCATGGTGAGGGTGACCGCGACCGGTACCCCGCGGTGGCTGCCCAGATCGATGCGGCCGGGGCCACCACCGGAGGACAGGAACGCTGTCAACGCATCGTGATTGCGTTGAGCGGCGGTGCGGGTGTCACGGCCGATCGCCGCGCGAAGCCGCGCCGGATCGACACCATCGCCCGCGACACCGTCGGCGAGGTTTCCACCGGAGACGCATCCGTCAGAGGTGCGCCCGGCGGGGTGGCCGGTGTCGGGGTCGGACCAGTCGGAGCCGCACCCACCCGGGCCGCACCCATCGCCGCCGCACCCACCCGGGCAGTGCCCGGCGGGGCCTTGCCGATCGGGGTGGACGCAGGCAGGGTAACGGTTCCCCAGTTGTGGGCTGTCAGGGTCGTCGGGCATACACATGCCCGGGCGTGCCCACTTGGCCAGGACGGTGTCGAGCAGCGCCCGCAGTTCGGGGTCGACGTAGCCGGTGACCTGTGACATTCCGTCGATGCGTTGTGGGGACAGCGTGAACCCTCGCAGGCGGGCGCGGTCTCGGTCGGTGGTGAGGGTGCCGTCGGGGTCGAGGAACCCCAGCAGCCGGTCTCCGACGTGGGTGACCTGTTCGGGAGCCAACACCCGGGCGGCGTCGGCGAGGTGGTGTTCGGCGACCGCGCGGGTGGCGGTGTCGACGGCGTCGGGTATCCGGTCCATCACCCGCATGATCGCGCGGGCGTGGGTGGCCGAGATCGCGCCCTCGGCATGCGCGGCCGCGGTGACGGGCAGCGACGGTTCCAGTACCGCGCCGCTGGGTTCGTGGAACACGCCCAGGGCGTGGGCGGCGTCGATGCGGGAGGCGGCCTCGAACCGCGATAGGCGCAGGGTTTCCACCAGATACCGGTGCAGGCCCCGCCGTCCGACCATGCGCGGCAGAGCCCGATCCCCGATCTCGATCAGCAGCCGATGCGACACCGACTCGACTATGCGGCGGCAGGTTTCGAACTCGGCCAGCAAACCCTCGAACTCGCTATCGTCGAAGCCGGTGAGGTCCACGGACTGCAACGCGGTCAAGCCCGCGCGCACAGCGGCGATACCGCTGATGTCGTGGATTCCTTCCCCCGGATTCATGCGTCCATTCTATCGCGAAATACATTGCGGCAGAAGGGCACCGGCTATCTGAACTGCGGATGTTCAGACCCGAAATGCCGGATTCATCGCCTTCATCAGGAAATGAACTTCGGCATCGAAAGCGAAGTTGGGCAAGCCGGAGATGTCACGAATCGCAGCTGCCGCGCCTGCGCGGATCACCGAGCCGGTTATCGGAGCGAGGAAGTCGAGACGCGTACGATAACGACGGCTATCCGGCTCGACACAGGGCGAGAATGCCGCTAGGCCCCATTCACCTTGCGGGGTGGCAACTTTGGTGATGACGGTATTGCTCGACGCTCGTACGTCGCTTCCGGCGACACGGTGATGACGTCGACCAGTTCGGTCAGCGATCCGGGCACCTGCCCGCCCTCGAAATGCACGAGGCCGGGCACGAAGACAGCTCGTGCGCCGAGCCGGCCGATCTGGGACTTCAGCCGGGCCAGTGGCGGCCGACCGAATTTCTGGTCGTAGACGATCATGTCGGCGAAGTCGTAGCCGAGCCGGGCGGCCAGTTCGCGGATGCGCGACTCGTCATGGAACCGGGCCGTGGCGGATACGTCGGTCCGCAGGTACCCGATTGCCGTTGGCCTGTAACGCATGTCGTCTCCTCGCGGGGGTTCGCCGACAGCGCCGCGCATCTCCAGGTACACGCCCGGATACCCGTCGGCGTCATCGTCGTCGTAGGCGTCGAGTTCGAGTACGCCGCCGGGGAACTCGCCGAGCCAGGTCCGCCTCGCCATCCTGCTCCCCTTGTCCGGTGGTTGGTCGAGGCTCGGGAGCGGGACTACCGCACCGCCACCGAGCGCTCGGACTTCACGCTAAGTACTGCGGGCAGCGCTCGTCCATGACTATGCTCGAGAATGCTTATATTGACTGTTCAGCTACGAAGCCGACTTCGTTGGGGGATCATCGAACTGATACGAGCATGAATTCGCTTGCACCGATGTGGGGGTCGAACAATGCGGTTACAGTTTCTCGGCAAAGGCGGCACCGAAGGTGGCGGGTGTCCCTCGTTGTATGCGACGGACAGGGGTACCTACGTCGTCCAAGGTTGGCGGACAGGCACACCGGGCATGATCGAGATTCCCCATCTGCTGTTGGGCTTCGCGCTGCCGGGCACGTTCATCGGGGCGACCCTGACCGATACGGGTCGCGGGACCTTCGTTCTGTCCGGTGCGTCGGTCACCGACCTGGAAGCGTTGCGACAGATGGACATCTACCCCGATGAGACCTGCGTCGAGGTCGCCAAGCTGGGAAGGACATTTTACGGAGATGCTGCTCGCACACGGTGAAGCGTTCAACGACCTGTTTCGGCAGGCCGAACGGGAAGCCTTCCACCTCGAGGTGCGGGACGACTACTACCCGGCGGACTATCCACCGCTGGTACGGTTCCTCGCCGACGAACCCGACGATTACGGGTGGTTTCAGCCGTGGCTGAGCCACGTACGGGCGACCACCGGTCGTGGAGTGGCCGTCAATCGGGCACGGGTGGTTACGGTGCCGCACAACGATTACACCCGGTATGCGAAACACGTTGCCCGCCTCAATGTCGAAGCGGGCGAGGACGTTCGCTATCTGCCGCGGCATCTGATCGCCCCCGACGAGTTGACCGCGGATGATTGGTGGCTGTTCGACGACTCGGTCGTGGCATTCACCGTATTCGAGCCCGGTGCGAACGGACGCTGGGTCGGCGGGGCCGTGACCACCGACCCTCGGATCGTCTCCTACGTCCGAAGTGTGAAGGAACGGGTCTGGTCACTGGCTACTCCCCTGTCGGAGTACGTCGAGGCGTGACCGGTTCGCTGGAACAGGCAAAGGAAGCGCTCGGGGCTCGACTCCGAGAGCTCCGCCAGGACGCGGGTATCAGCGGCACCGAGCTCGCCCGTCGGGCCGGCTGGCATCAGTCCAAGGTCTCGAAGATCGAGTACGGCAAAACCAAGCCCGCCGATGCAGACATCCGGGTGTGGTGCGCTCACACCGGCTCCGAGGCTCAGATACCGGACCTGATCGCAACCCTGCGGAACATCGAAGCCGCGTGGCTCGAGTGGCGACGCGTTCTCGGCACCGGAACCAAGCACAGACAACAGGTTTCGATCAGGCTGGAAGCCGAAACCGAGGTCATGCGGATCTATCACCCGTTCCTGATTCCGGGTCTGCTGCAGACGGCGGAGTATGCCGAGGCGGTACTCCGGAGCGTTGTCGAGTTCCAGCAGGTGCCCGACGACATCGATGCGGGCGTCTCCAAACGGATGGAACGCCAGCAGATCCTGTACCGCCGAAACCACAGGTTCCACTTCATCATCGCGGAGCAAGCCCTACGGACCACGGTGGGCAGCGATCAGACGATGATCGGTCAGCTCGACCGGTTGTCCGCCGTGCTCGGCATGCCGAGGGTCGCGCTCGGGATCGTCCCCGTCGAGTCGCCGTATCGGGTGTCGATGACCAACTTCGCCATGTTCGACCATGCCCGGGTCATGATCGAAACCGTAACGGCCGAACTGACTGTCACCCAGCCTCGGGAGATAGCCCAGTACGGTCGGGCATTCGACGTGCTGGCCGGGCAGTCGGTGACAGGAGACGCTGCCCGCGCCCTGATCCGGCGTGCGATAGCGGCTCGGACAGCACGCGGCGGAGAGCCACCCTCACCCGAGTAGTCCCAGTAGGCGCAGGTCGCTGACGTACTTCTCGATCAACTCCCGGTCCAGGTGCGGGATATCCCCTTCCGGGCCGAGTTTCGCCTGCTGGACGGCGGCGCGGAAGTGCTTGGCGGGGAGGGCGGCTCCGGGGAGGGGTGGGGTGGGGCGGCGGTAGGCGTGCAGGAGGGGTAGCAGGGAGTGCTGGCGTTGCCGGTCGGGTAGGGCGCGCAGGGCCGTTTCGAAGCGGGTGAACCAGTCGGCGTAGTCGTCGATGCGGTCTATGGGGTGGCCCGCGTCGATGAGCCAGTCGACGAAGGTGTCCAGGGAGATGCCGTCGTCGTGGGGGTTGAGGACGTCGTAGGTGTCGAAGCCGCTCGTGGGCGTAGCGCCCAGGGTGGTGACGGCGGCGGCTGTGAAATCGGCTGGGAGGCCGTCGTAGTGGGTACGATGGCGGCGGCCGTGCGCATCGTGAAAAGAGCCGGGCGCCAGGCCGGTGGCCAGGACACTCAGCAGCAGGCGGGTGAACATGTCGGGCACGTTGAGCTGTCCGGCGTAGTGGCTGTGGGCCAGGATCATATCGGAGCGGAAGACCGCCACCGGGAGCCCGAAACGGTCGTGGGCGGCGCGGAGCAGCACCTCCCCGGCCCATTTGCTGTTGCCGTAGCCGTTGGCGTAACCATCGTCGAGGCGGCGTACCGGACTGATCTCGCGAATGTCGCCGTCCTCGGTGAACGTCTCCGGGTCGATACCGGCGGATACGGCCACGGTGGACAGGTAGGTGACCGGCTTCAGCCTCGCGGTCAGGGCCAGGCGGATGACCTCGGCGGTGCCGACGACATTGGGGCCGAACAGCTGGGCGTAGGGCAGGACGTGGTTGACCAGGGCGGCCGGATGGACGATCACGTCGACGGATTCGGCGAGGTCGCGCCAGTCCTGTTCGCTCAGGCCGAGATTCGGTTCGCCGATATCGCCCGCCAGGACGCGCAGCCGCCGCCCGGCGAGGTCGCGGTAGTGGGCTTCCAGCTCCGGATCGCCGGTGGCGAACACCGCGTCGAGACGGCGGCGCGCGGCGTCGGCGTCGCTGCCGCGGACCAGGCAGATCAGGGTGCCGCCCGAATCGTCCAGACGCTGTAGCCATTCGAGGGCGAGGAAGCGGCCGAGATAGCCGTTGGCGCCGGTCAGCAGGACCGTGCGCGGCGGGTCCGTCGGGGCCGACAGGCGCGTGGCCGCAGCCAGCGTGCCGGAATCGAGGAATGCCTCCAGCGCGAGATCGTCGGCGCGCAGCAGTCCGTCGTCGCCGTGCACGGCGGCGGCGGTCGGCCGGGTGCCGGAATCACGTTCGGCCACCAGGTATTCGGCGATCCGCGCCAGATCCGTGGCCGGGCCGACGATGACACCGACCGGCACCTCCACGCCGAAGATATCCCGCAGCAGGGTCGAGAACGACAGCGCGGACAGGGAATCGCCGCCCAGATCCGCGAAGTGGGCGTCGGGCGACACCTCCCCGGCGGCCAGGTCGAGCACGGCACCGGCCGCACGGGTCACGGTCTCCAGAACCGGGCGTTCGTGCGCGCCGCGCCGCAGCGTGGTCAGCTCGTCCTCGCGCTGCTGTGCCAGTTCGGTGTACAGCCGCTCCAGGCGCTCGCTGTAGTGCTCTTTGAGCTTGGGCCGCAGCAGTTTTCCGATACCCGAGAGCAAACCGTTGTCGATGGTGAAGGGCTCGGATTCGATGAGCACCTCGCGCGGGATCTCGTACGGCTGCAAGCCCGATTCCTTGGCGATGCGGTGCAGCGATTCCCCCACCTCCGTACGCGCCCGCGCGGCCGGCAGCGCCAGCACCTCGTCCGTCGGCACCACCACCGCCAGCAGGTACGCGCGTTCGCTCGAGCCGTACACGAAGATCTGCCGGATCAGCGGACTCGTCGCGTACACGGCCTCCAGGGCGGCCACGGTGACGAACTCGCCCTGCGACAGCTTCAGCACATTGTTGCGGCGGTCCACGTACACCAGCTGATCCGGGCCGAGTTCGGCCACCACGTCACCGGTGCGGTAGAAGCCGTCCGCGTCGAACATCTCGGCGGTGATCTCCGGGCGCTTGTAGTAGCCGGGAAACATGCTTTCGGTCTTCAGCAGCAATTCCCCACGCGGGTGGGGCTTGTCGGTGCGGAAGTAGCCCAGTTCGGGGACGTCGACGAGCCGGTAGTCGAGTACGGGAGGCCGCTTGATGCGGTTGTCCAGCAGCACGCTGCCACCCGCCTCGGTGGAGCCGTAGCCATCGTGCAGCTCATCGTCGAGCAACGATTCCATGAAGGTCTTCATCTCGGCGGCCAGCGGCGCACTCCCCGACAGCGCCGTGAGGTAGCGCCCACCCAGCACCCGTTCCCGCAGTTCCGCTTTCACGTCGGTGGCGGCGGTCTCGACATCGTCACCCGCGAGCACCCGCCGGTCCAACTCGCTCTGATAGCGCTGGTGGAGCAGCTCGCACACGCGCGGCACCAGAAACAGTTCGGTGGGCCGCGCCAGACCGAAATCATCCAGGAGGGTGGACATATCGCTGGCGGCGGCGAAATAGGCCGTGCCGCCGCGCATCAGCGTGCCGTAGAGGGACATCCGGCCCGCGACATGGCTGAGCGGCATGTAGTTCATGGTGAGGGCCGGTACTCGAATGTCGTTCGCCGACAACCATAAACCGGCTGCGAGCCGGTCGGTGTACATGGCGCCTTTGGGAGCACCGGTGCTGCCGGAGGTGTAGATGAGCAGGGCGAGCCGTTCACGGTCGGACGGAATGCACAGGGGTGCGGGGAGACTCGCCCCGCGGTCGATGGCATCGGCCACGGTGGCGACCTGGCAGCCCACCTCGGCCAGCCGCTCGCGCGCCGAGTCGACGGCCGACCGGTGCGCCTCGAGCTCGGGCCGGTAGTCGAAGACGAGTACCCGGCGCGGCGCGAATCCGCCGAGGACGGCTTCGACCGCGGCCGGGAGCGTTTCGGCACTGGTCGCCAGCATCCGCGGCTCGGTCTCGGCCATGATCGACCGCCACTGGGCCACCGAGGCGCTGGCCTGGAGCGGCACCGCCACCGCGGCCAGCCGGACCAGCGCCAGATCCACCACCGTGTAGTCCGGGCTGGTGAAGCCCAGCGTGCATACGAAATCACCTGCGCGGACCGGGGATTCGGCATCAGCGCCGCATTCGGCCGCGACCGCGCCGGCTCGTCGCCACAGTTCGCGGTAGGTCATGGTCGAGTATTCGGGCAGCAGCCGCACCGCCCCGTCGACGAGCTCCGACCGCCGCCACGCCAGGGCCGCCCGGTCCCCGTACCCCGACATCACCGCGTCGACGATCCTCGCGAGTCGCACCTCCGCCCGGCGCACCGAGTCGCTCACGGCGGCGTCCGCCACCGCCTCGCGCACCTGATCATCGGCCAGCGCGTCCGCGATTCGCCGTTCACGCCGTTCGGCGCGTGCATCATCGAGCATGACCAACCTCCTGCACAATTGCCGGATTCATTACATCCGCACGCGGCGGACGGGACATGTCACAATTAACTTAGCTTTAGTAACTATCTCAGCGTCCGCCTTACGGCCGCCGCTGTCAAGAACCATCGGGTAACAACGTGGCCGCGCGGCGCGCTCCCCGCCAGTGGGTCCCGAATGCGATGGTCGGCCGCTCGCCCCCCGATCACGGCGATATTCCCCACCCGGCAGGTCCACACGACGCCACCGCGGCACGACACGCGGTGACGATCCTCACTGTCGGCGAACCGGCTCCTCGACACCGGGCAGGCGCGAAGGCATGGATCGTCCTGTGGATCAGCCGAGTTCGGCGAGCAGCGTGGCCACGAGCTGGTCCGGGGTGCCGGAGGTGGTGTAGCCCGCCGCGTAGCGATGACCGCCGCCGCCGAGGGTGGTGGCGATGCGGGCGACATCGACGCCCGGGGTGCCGTCGGGGCGGGCGTGCGAGCGCAGCGAGACCGTCCAGAGGTCGGGGGTGGTGCGGGATTCCTTGAAGACGGCGGCGATTTCGGCCTCGGCGGTGGTGCGGACGATATCGACCACGCTCTCCACCTCCTCCGAGCGGACGCCCGCGGTGTCGTCGCGCCGGACGAAGGCGTAGACCAGGCCCGCGCCACCGGCGGCCGCGGGCTCCAGGCGGGCGGAGCCGAGAACCTTGGAGAGCATGGGCAGCCAGGCGAAGGGATGGGTGTCCATCAGGGTGCGGGTGATGGCGGCGCCGTCGATACCGGTGGCCAGCAGGCGTTCGGCGAGGGTGTGCGAGCCGGGGCGCGGCCATTTGAAGGAACCGGTATCGGTGACCAGTCCCGCGAAGAGGCAGTGCGCGATGGGGCGGTCGATGGGTTCGCCCCAGGCGTCCAGCACCCGAACCACCAAACCCGCTGTGGATTCCGCGGATTCGTCGATGACATTGACGGTGCCGAAGCGGGTGTTGGAGCGGTGGTGATCGAGCACCAGGCTCACCCGGGCACCGGCGAGGCGGTCGCGCAACGTTCCGAGGCGCCCCACGCTGCCGCAGTCCACCGCCACCAGCACGTCGACCTCGGCGGGCACCCGATCGGGCGGCACCAGGAGTTCGATACCGGGCAGTGAGCGCATGGAGACGGGCACCTCCGCCGGTTCCGCGAAGGACACCCGCACCGGCACCCCGCGCCGGTGCAATACCTGCGCCAGCGCCAGTCCGCTGCCGATGGTGTCGGCATCGGGTTGGACGTGGCAGAGCACCGTGACCGATCGCGCGGTGTCCAACACGTCGACGGCGGCGGACAGGTCGACCGGACTGCTCGGTTCTTCGGCGCCGATCCCGGCCACCACGGGTGCGACACCCGAATCGTTCATCACAGGGGAGGGATCGGCGCTCGTGGCGGTGCTGTTATCGGCGTCCACGGCCTCACTCACGACGGCTCCATTCCCGCCCGATAGCGGACCGGTCGGTAATACACATTACCGGGGTAGTACCCACCGGCCCGCGCCGTCACCCGTCTCAGTCCTCGGCGTCGTCGTCGCGGTCGGACTTGTACGGATCCGCGTCACCCGCGTGCTTGGCTCCCGCCGCCACCTGCGCCACCTGGGCGTCGGCGGCCCGGGCGCGGGCGAGCAACTCCTCCATCTCCCGCGCCGCGTTCGGCACGGTATCGAGGGCGAAGGACAGGATGGGGGTGAACTTCACCCCGGTGCCCGCGCCCACCTTGGAGCGCAGAATGCCCTTGGCCTTCTCCAGTCCGGCCGCCGCTTCCGCGTAGTCCGGTTCGGTGTCCAGGGTTTCCCCCATCACCGTGTAGTAGACGGTGGCCTCGCGTAGATCTCCGGTCACCTTGGTATCGGTGACGGTCACGAAACGCAGCCGCGGATCCTTGATCTCGTATTCGATGGCAGTGGCCACGATCGTGGAGATCCGCTTCGCGAGTCGGCGTGCCCTGGCCTGATCAACCATGGGACGTCCCTCCTAACTCGTCTTTCAGTCTTCGGGTCCGAAGACGCGGCGGCGTACCGACAGCAACTCTAACTCCGGTCGGTACGCGACGTGCCGTTCACACTTGTCCAACACTTCGGTCAGATGATTCATGCCGTAGCTGGCAATCGCCACACCGAGCAGCGAACGCCGGTACAGATCGTGTTCCCCGCCCTCGGCGACACTCACGCCGAAGCGTTTCAGATCGGCGATGATCGGGCGGATGACGGAGCGCTTCTCCTTCAGTGAACGCACGTCACCGAGCAAGATATCGAACTCCAGCGCTCCGAAAAACAGCTTTTCAGTCATATGAACGCGCCCCGG
>NZ_JASCXP010000252.1:0-10670 GCF_030010695.1 Nocardia sp. CC201C | reverse complement strand
TGCCAATCGCACCAGCGTCCCGCGCGGCAACCGCACCAGCGCCCCGCGTGCCAATCGCACCAGCGTCCCGCGCGGCAACCGCACCAGCGCCCCGCGTGCCAATCGCACCAGCGTCCCGCGCGGCTAATGCCGCGACGGCATCCCGCCTACACCCGGTCGCGGTGGCGTCCGGTGTGCCACATCGGCCCGGAGGGCGGCCACCTCCTCGCGCAGTCGGGCCATGAGGCGCTCGGCGTCGTCGCGATGCGCGGCGGCCCGCTCGGTATCCCCGAGCGCGGCGGCCAGTTCGGCGAGTACGGCGTCCATCGGCCCCAGGAACGACGCGCCGGTCTCCAGGCCGCCGATGGTCCCGGCCAGCGGCAGCAGCGCGGTGTAGAGCTCGCGGGCGGCGTCGGTATCGCCGAGGAACAGCGCGATCCGGGAGCGGATGATGCTGAAGGTGGCCCAGAACGGCGGCCCCACCGGCGGCGCGGCGGCCAGCACCCGCCGGGCGTGCGCGGTGTCCCCGCAGTGCAGCAGGGCCAGCGCGTAGCCGTAGGAGAACAGCTCCGGCGCGACGGCGGCGCGTTCCCCGAGCGCGCCCGCGAGCGCGGAGAAGTCGCCCCCGCGCACCCAGGCCAGCGCCAGCAGCAGCCCGATGTGCAGCGCCTCCGCGTCGCGGGTGACATCGTCGACGGGCAGCGCCTGGGTGGCCAGCGGCGCGGGTCCGAGCACACCCTCGTGGTGCCAGTCGCCCAGCATGCGTTCGGCGGACTCGATATCACCGCGTACCAGTTCGAGCAGGAACTCGAAGGGTACGAGCGCGTCGAGCAGATGGCGCAGTTGCCCGTCGGTGGCGAATTCGGCGGCGCGCCCGGCATGTTCGGCGGCGGTGGCGAGATCGGCGTCGGCCAGCGCCGCCCGGAAGAGCAGATAGCGTGCCAGCGCCTGGAATTCGGTGAGCTCGGCCGCGGCCGCCACGAGCAGTAGCCGGGTCGCAAGACTTTTCAGTTCGTCGGCGCGCAGGAACCCGCCGCGCACGAACGCGATGAACGCCTGGGCGTTGACGGCCGTGCACAGCAGATCGGCGTCGCCGAGCGGTTCGGCCAGCGCGACGGCCGCGTCGGCGGCGGCTCGGGCGTCACCGAGATCGGTCAGCGCGGTGTGGAAGACGGTGGTGACCAGCACCAGGATGCGTTCGCGCACCGGCAGTCCGGTGTCGGCGCGGGCGATGCGCAGCGGTTCCAGCACCCGCGGATCGGCGGTGTGCCAGTCCCGGGCCGACCAGATGAGCGGGGTGGGCCAGCAGGTGGCGGCCCGGACCAGCGGTTCGACGCCACCGAGCCGGTCGGCGAGATCGAGGGCGTGTTCGCGCACGTCCCGCGCCTGCTCGTGCCGCCCGTCGTAGGCGAGGGCGGTGACGAGCTCGCAGCGCGCCTCCAATACCGCCGACAGCTGCTCGTCGGTGGCGGCGGCCCCGTCGTGCCCGGCCAGTTCGTGCAGTGTCAGCACCGACTGCCAGCGCCGCACCGCGTCGGCCCGCATGCGCCGTTCCACGCAGAGGCGTGCCGCGGTCCGACCGAAACGCAGTGCGCGCTCGGCTGTTTCGACGGTGGCGCCGAGCGCCGCGTGGTGCGCCAGGGTTTCGGCGTCGCGTCCGGTGAGGGCGGAGCAGTCCGGAACGCAGATCCGCGCGCACAGTGATTCGAACACCGCCCAGTGCATGCGAAGGCGGCGCAGCACGGGGATGCCGTGGTACACCGTCTCGCGGATGAGCGCGTGGTCGAAGCGAACGCGGCCGCCGCGCTCGGTGCGCAGCAGCCGGGCCTGTTCGGCCGCCGCGACCCGGTCGATGATCTGGTCGGGCGTGAGCCCGGCGGCGGTGGCGAGGGTGGGAACGTCGCAGTCCTCACCCCAGACCGACATGAGTTCGAGCAGGTCGACGACCGCGGCGGGCAGCTGGGCGACGCGGCGGCCCAGCAGATCTCGCACGGTATCGGGCAGCGCGTCGGTGGTGCCCTGGGTGGCGACGAGTTTGGCCAGCTCGCGCACGAACAGCGGGTTGCCGCCGGTGCGGCGGCGCAGCAGCGCCACCAGCTGGTCGTCGGCGTCCACGAGTCCGGCGGCGACCGCGGCCCACCGGGTGCCGTTCAGGTCGAGGCCGTCGAGTTCGATGCGGTCGGCGGTGAACAGGGCCAGGGCGGCGGCGGTATCGCGCACTCCCGCACCGGCTTCGGTGCCGCGCAGGGTGGCGATGATCAGCACGGGGCGGTCGCGCAGCCAGTGCACCACCTGGCGCAGCACCTGGAGGGTGGCGGTATCCGCGCCGTGTACGTCTTCGAGCACGATGAGTACCGGTCCGGCGGCGGCGCGACAGTGTCGGACCACGCGGCGGGCGAGGGTGAAGGCGTCGACGGCGGCACAGGCGTCGGGGTCGGCGGCGGTGAGTTCGACCAGCACCTCGGCCCAGGCCCACGCCGGGGGCGCGTCCTCCACCTCGGGGCAGCGGCCGAAGACGGTGGCCCAGTCCCGCTCGGCCAGCTGCGCGGCCACCGTGGTGGCGAGGGTGCTCTTGCCCGCGCCCGCCTCACCGGAGAGCCAGACCAGGCCCACGCTGCCCAGCGCCGCCGCCTCCGCCGCCGCCAGCACGGCGGCCCGCTGCTCGGCATATCCACTGTCCGGCAGCGGATCCGGGTGCGCTGCGCGCACCGTTATCGGCGCGGTCGGGGTATCGGCGCCGACCTTGTGGGTGAGGATCGCGGTTTCGGTGTCGCGCAGCGCCGGCCCGGGGTCCACCCCGAATTCGCCGTTGAGGAATTCCCGGCAGCGGCGCACCGTGGTGAGCGCGTCCAGGGACTGCCCGAGCCGGTACTGCGCCAGGGCGAGCAGTCGCGCGCATTCCTCGCGGCCCGGATGCTCCTCGAAGACCGGCCGCAGCGCCAGCACCACCTCGGCGGGCCGATTCAGCTCCAGCGCCGCCCGTGCCCGCAGCTCCAGCGCGGTGAGTCGCAGTGCGGTCAGCCGCGCGGCTTCCTGTGCCGCCCAGGGCATTCCGAGGAAAGTTTCCAGTGCGGTGCCGTGCCAGCAGGCCAGGGCGTCGTCGAGCACCCGGATCTGTTCGAGTGGATCGGGTCGCAGGGCGGGATCGCGCAGGGCGGCCTCGTGCCCGTGCAGCAGCTGCTCGAATTCCCAGGCGTCGACCTGCGCGGGTTCGAGATTCAGTGCGTACCCGTGTGATTCGGAGACGATGACGCGGGCACGGGCCCGGCGCGGCCGCTCCGGTTCGAAGAGACGTCGCAGATTGTGGATGTAGACCTGGAGCGCGGCGGTGGCCTTGGTGGGCGGGTCGCCGTTCCACAGATCGTCGATGAGCCGGTCGGTGGGGACGACCCGGCCCCCGGCCGCGACCAGGCGTCCCAGCACCGCACACTGCATGGGCGCGCCGGGTGGCACCCGCTGGCCGTCGATGGTGATCTGCAGAGGTCCCAGCACTCCGATCCGTGTGACCGCCATGCCGTGCCGGAACCCCCGTAACCACTGCCGTCTTGGACAATTGACTTGCTTGCGACACACAGAATGACAGAAATTCTGCGAGACGTCTCATCGGTGTGATCCGACTTAACCGAATACGAAGTGGACACGAAGAGTGATGCCGCACACTGCCATGGTGTCTCAGTCCGGGTTGCGCGTGCCCACCACGCGGTCGATCGGCGAGGAGCCGCGTGGTGCCGAACTATCGGTGCTACAGGGCTTCCCATATCCCGCCGCCTACCGCACCCCGGCGACCTGCGATGTGGTCGCCACCAATACCGCCTTCGCGGAGATGTTCCCGGGTCTCGAACCCGGCACCAACCTGCTCACCTGGATGCTGCTCGATCCCATGGCCCGCTGTGTGCTGGTCGAATGGGAACTCGAGGCGCAGCTGCTGGTGCAGCGGTTCCGGAAGTCGGCGCCGCAGGCCGACTCCGGCCGCATCGAGGAGATCCTGACGCTGTGCCGCCGCGCACCGGACTGGAATCAGCTGTGGGGAGAGGAGATCCGGGTCCCGGACACCGCGCAGCGACTGCTGCTGGTGCGGGATGCGGAGACCGGCCACGAGCGCGCCATGTACGCGCACACGTTCGCCTTCGAGGCCCCACCGCGTCCCTGGCTGCTGTACACCCTGGTACCGGCGACCTGAGTCGCCCGCCGTAGCACCTCGCGATCATCCGCCCGCGCTCCGATGTGCCGGTCGCCGCCGCGAGCTTGCGCCGCCCCGCGGTCCGACTCGCCCGACCGTGACACCGGGCTTGCCGAACCGTCGACCCGGAGCCGTGCCGGTATATCAGGCCCGCGCGGCCGGGCTCTCGAACCAGCCGTCGACCGGGTCGGCGTAGCCGTGGTACACCAGCGGTATCCGCCGGTCCACCTCGAAGTGGCGGTAGACCGCGAGCATCGCCCGTCGCACCGCGTGCGCGTGGAAGTCGTCGATGCGACGGGCGCCGAGCCGGTGCTCGGGCAGCAGCTCCAGTCGAGTCAGCTCATCGGGATCGGTGGCGTCGAGTCCGATGGGCGGGGCGTCGGCGATGAAGTGGTCGTGCAGGATGGCGTGCGTGCGCGCCGGGTCCGGGGTGCCCGCCGCGAAGGCCAGGAAGCGCACCCGGACGGCGCGGCGGCCGGGAGCCTCGGTCTCGAGCCGGTCGAGCAGTCCGGCGGCCGGACGGCGCACCGACCGCCCGGTCAACGGGTCCTGTTCGAGCAGGTGCAGCATGCTGCCGCCGGGCACCCGGGGTTCGGGGACGAGGAACAGGCTCAGCACGGGTGCGCCGGAGACTCCGTCGGCCAGGCAGACTTTGGTGGTCATGGGATCGGGCATGCGCTTCTCCCTCGATTGTGCGGAACCCGCGGTGCGGTCCGCGCCCGGGGCGGCGGGCCCGGGGTGGTGCAGTCAGCTGGTATTCGATATCTCGCCGCGGACCCGGAGGCGGTCAGCAGACCGCCCGGCAGCGCGACCGGAGCACACCAGCGAATTATAGTCGAGTCGCATGACCTGCCGCGGGCGTTCGTCAGGCGTCGATCAATCCGCGCCGGGTCGCGGGCGGGCTCGCCAACTGCCGCTCGATGGTGGCCCGTACCAGCGGCCACTCCTCGTCCAGGATGGAGTAGAACGCCGTACTGCGCACCTCGCCGTCCAGCCCGCGCGAATGCGCCCGCCGCACCCCGTCGCTGGTCGCGCCGAGCCGCTCGATGGCCATGCGGGACCGTAGATTCCGCATATCCGCGCGCAGGGCGATGCGGCGTACCCGCCACACCTCGAAGGCGTGCGCGAGCAGCAGCAGTTTGGACTCCAGGTTGATCCCGGCTCCCCGCGCGTCCGGCGCGAGCCAGGTATTGCCGATCTCGGCGGCGTCCGGGATGGCCAGCAGCGGATCGCCCGGCGGCAGCCCGTGCACCAGCGGCCACACCACCGGCCCCTGCCAGTAGTCGAATCTGGTGAATCGGGTGGACCCGAGCACCCGCCCGGTGCCCGGCGCGACGATGGCGAAGGCCAACGAGGTGCCCGCGGCGTGCCCGGCGACCGCCTGGGCGATGTAGTCGATGGCCTCGTCCACCCCGTGCGGAACGGGGGTGAAGGCGAAGTCGTCGCGATTGTCCGCCGCCGCCTCCGCGATCCCCGGAGCATGCTGCGGCGCAAGGGGTTCCAGCCGCACGACGCGGCCGTCGAGAATGACCGGTACAGGCACGTTCCCTCGATCTTTCGAAGCGGTCGGGGGTCGCGTCGGGCGGTGCCGCACCGGCTACCCGCTCCGGATAGGACGAACCAGCCCTGGCGCGCCAGTAGCAGCGTGAATCAGTGAGGTGAACGATAACGGAACACCTGCGCACGGGACGGCAGGCGACACACGAATTTCGGGGCCCGCCCGGCGGCGGTCAGCCCGACGGCGGTCAGCCCGACGGCGGTCAGCCCGACGGCGGTCAGCCCGACGGCGGTCAGCCCGACGGCGGTCGGCCCAGCGCCGGTCAGCCCGACGGCGGTCAGCCCAGCGCGGACGTCCCCGCGGCGACAGTCCCGGACGCGGCGTCGTCCCAGGTGCGGGGCGGCGGGCCGAAGGTGCTGCGCGCGTTGGCGATCACCGTTTTGCCGAGCGCCCGGTTGCCGACCGCGCCGATCACCGCGCCGATGCCCGCGGGCAGCGCCCGCCCGAACACCAGCACACCCCGCTTGACGATGAACTGCACGACGAAGCGTTTCACCAGCGCGTTGTCGATATTCCGCACCACCGGCAGCCGGTCGGCCACCACGGCGGCCCAATCCCGCGCCGACTGGCTGGCGTTGCGGCCCATCACCGCGGTGCCGGTCTCGCCGAGCACGACGCTCACCACCATGGCGCGACGCTGTGTGGGCGGCAGTGCACCGATGCCGTGCACCGCGCCCACCGAGGCCGCGTACAGCGCCGACGCCTCCAGGAAGAACACCGACTCGACGCCGCTCACCGCCAGGCCGATCAGGGTGCCCACGCCGGGGACCGCCGCGCTCAGGCCCGCGACCGTACCGCTGGCGGTGACCAGCACCAGGTACCGCGTCTCCAGCCCCCGCGCGATGTCCTCGGGTGACCGGCTCGGGTGCTTGCGCCGCAGCCGGTCCACGTACCTGGCCGCCAGCGGTGCCTGCACCCCGGTGCCGCCGCGCAGGAGCAACTCGATGGACTTCTGCACTGTGCGCTCGAACATGGCGGGCGTCCCCTTTCGTCGTCGGCAACGCCCGAGCGTACGGACCGCCGTGCCCGGGTTCGGGTTCCGACACGGGAATCCACGGGTCCGTTACGACCGACGTCCGCGCGGGGACCTTCGCCTCTCCCGGTCGGCGGTGATCGGCGTCACAGTATGGGTGGTGGTCGGTTTCCGGCGGCGACGCGGACGACCAGGGCAGGCGACGAGACGGTGACGGGCAATGGACGCGCACGAATCCCATATGACACAGTCGGACCTCTTCACGTGGAGCATGGAGCAGGATCCAGCACTGCGCTCGACGATCGTCACGCTGCTGCTGATCGACTCCGAACCGGACCGGGATCGGTTGCGGCACATGATCGATCGCGCCAGCCACGCGGTACCCCGCTTCCGGCACCGGCTGGTGGCGGCCCCGCTGCGGCTGACGCCCCCGCGCTGGCTCCCCGATCCGGACTTCGATCTGTCCTGGCATGTGCGCCGCCTGGCCGCGCCCGCACCCGGGGATCTGTCGGCGGTGCTCGAGTTCGCGCGCACCGAGGCGATGGCGGCCTTCGATCCGGCCCGGCCGCTGTGGCAGTTCACCGTGCTGAGCGGGCTGGCCGACGGGCGCTGCGCGCTCGTGCTGAAGGTGCACCACAGCCTGACCGACGGCGTCGGCGGCATCCAGATCGCCGGGGAGATACTGGATTTCGAGCGGGAGGGCACACCTCGGCCGGAGCTCGCGGAAAGCGCGGAGGTGGACGGGAACGGCGCGGTGGGCGACATCATCACGTGGAACTGGGCCACCGGCACCGAGTTGGTGCGTGACGGGGTCGCGACGGCGGTCTCGGCCGCGCGGCGGACGGTGACGAATCCGGTCGGGGCGGTCCGTGACGGGGTCACGCTGGCGCGTTCACTGCTGCGGCTGGCCCGGCCGGTCACCACCACGCTGTCCCCGCTCATGACCGAGCGGAGCCTGGTGCGGCGGTTGACCGTACTCGATGTGCCGCTGCCGACGCTGCACCGCGCCGCCCATCGCACCGGATGCACGGTGAACGACGCCTTCCTCGCCGCGGTGCTGATCGGGCTGCGCACCTATCACGAGCGTCGGGGGGCGACGGTGGCGCGGCTGCGGGTGGCCATGCCGATCAGCCTGCGCCATCCGGGTGATCCGATCGGCGGCAATCGGATCTCCTTGGCCCGCTTCGTCGTTCCCGCCGATATCACCGCGCCCGACGATCTCATGCATGCCCTGGACGGCGTGGTCGAGGGGTGGCGGCACGAACCGGCCGTACCGCTGTCCAATGCCGTCGCGGCCACCTTCAACCGGCTACCGGTCGGGCTGCTCACCGATATGTTCAAGCATGTCGACTTCATCGCCTCGGACGTGCCGGGTTCGCCGGTGCCGCTGTATGTGGCCGGGGCCGAGGTGCAGCGAATCTACGCTTTCGGACCCACCACCGGCACCGCCTTGAACGTCACACTGGTCTCGCATGTCGAAACCTGTTGCGTGGGTATCAATTCCGATGCGGCGGCGGTCACTGACCCGGACCTGCTGACCGAATGCCTGGCCGCCGGCTTCCGGGCCGTCACCGCGCTCGGCGCGGCGGTCCCGGAGGACTAGCGCTGGCGTGCGGATCGTTCAGCCGCCGAAGCGTTTGCGCGAGATCTCCGCGTGCGCGACCCGGCGCAGCGTGGCCAGCAGGGCATCGCCGAGCACGGTTCCGACGATCGCGCCTTCGACTATGGCCTCGGTGGCTCCCAGCCGGGCGACGCCGTCGATATCGGCGGCGGCGACCCGGTCTGCGGCCGCGGCGTAGTCGGACAGTGCGTCGAGCACCCACTCGTGCCCGACCTCGCGGAAGGTGCACAGCACCCCGATCAGTGCTTCGACCAGTGCGGAGCCGGGCGGCGGCGTCCACCCGCGTTCGGCGCAGATCCGCTCGATCCGGCCCGCCGCCCACTCCCGGTCCGCCTCGGCGACCTCGGTGCGCGGTGCGGGCAGGCCGTGCTGGGCCACACCGAGAATGTCGTGGGTCGACACCCTGGGCTCCTCGATGGCGGAGAGCACCTCGCGCGCCGCCGCGACGGTCAGCCCGCCGATTTCCAGCAGTGCGCGAACGAGTTTGAGCCGACGGACATGCGCCGCGCCGTAGCGGGCCTGATTGGGGCTGGTGAGTTCACCGGGCGGAAGCAGCCCCTCCCGCTGGTAGTACTTGATGGTCGCGATCGCCACCCCGGACTCCCGGCTCAACTCCGCCATCCGCATCCCGCCGCCACTCCTCTCGTTCGGTATTCCGTTCACGCCCCGACCGGGACCGCCCGCCGCCCCCGCACCCAGGCCACCGCGAAGGCGATCGCGAAGCCCAGATGCACGACGAGGAACACCTTGGCGAGCTCGCGCGCCTCCCCACTGAACACCCCCCACACATCATTGGCCGCCACCACCCCGAACCCGACCGCATTGGCCAGCACCACGACATTGCGCAGCGGCGACGCCGGCGCGCCGCGCGAGAGCCAGTTCAGGACCGCGATCCCGAGGAACGGCCCACCCAACAGCCGCAACAGCGCCACCAGTTCCGGCGACGCGTCCGCGGGCACGGCCTCCACCCCGAATTGCACCGGCACGAGCACCAGCGCCGACCCGATGACGGCCAGATAGATCGCAGCAATGGTCAACAGCCACCTGAGCATGGCAAGCCTCCAATATGGATAGCTAAACTTTCTATAATAAAAAGCTACACTATCCGCTTTGCTGGAGGCAATGGTCCGCCCCGAGCCTGCGCCTACTCAGCGTTGACGCAGGGCCGCACGCAGTCGCTCATACGTCGACCCGAGTTCGCCGACCACCTCGGCGGCCGCCCGATCCCGCTCCGACACCAGCAGATGCTGTAGGGATCCGATGAGCCGCGCCTGCTCGACCATGGCCGCCGCCGCCCCGCCGTATCCGATCCGGCGCAGGCAATCCGCCGCATCCGCGGTCCGGCGCGCGCCCACCCGGACGGCGAACGCGGTCAGATGCGCCCGCAACCCCGGCGGGCACCCATCCGCCAGCATCGCCGCCAGCCTCCGCGCCGCGTCCGAACTGCCGTTGCCCGCCAAACGTTCCCGCGCCCGCGGCAGACAGGCGGCGACCGCCTCGTCCGCACTCACCACGCGGGTCCGCTCGAACTCGGTGTACATGGTGTACGGCTGGCCGTAGTCGACCGAATCCGCGCGCCACGCGGAGAGGAAGTCCGACATCCCGATGCGCGCGTACGGATATCCCTGCGGGTCGTGCGCGGTGACCCCGTCCTCGTCCATGTCGACGACGACCAGGAAGTGATCAGCCCCGATCGGCCCGCGCATCTCCGGCTGGTACCGCAGATACCCCATCTCGACCGGACCGATGAACACCGGCCCGCCGCACAGCGCCGCTCCGAGCCGCCCCACGGGATCGTCCCCGCTGGTCACCGTGGCTCGCCACCCCAACGCCGCCAGCGCCTCCGCCACGCCGATCTCCGGATTCCATCCACCCGGATCGAAGAACGCGACCCCGTCCCCCACCTGCATTCCGAACGGACTCCCGGTCACGGTCTCGATCACCGCCGTACCGAGAGCCGCCTCCCCCATCACCATGGCGAGTCCGTTCGCGTAGCAGTACGGCCCCGACCCGATATACGAAATCTGTCTCGTCAGCTGTCCGGCATCCATCGCCCCACGCTGACAGGAATTCCCGAAAAACGCTACAGCCGAGTATTTTTCGCAGTCTCGTCAACCGACCCGAAATACGCTCGATCGGTTCGGGCCCGCTGTGCCGCGTCCAGGAAGGTTGATGCTGTCATCGCCACCGGAGAAGCGGGTTGATCTTGGGCGGGTGAGCGGTGATGCTGCCGGTGGCTCGGAAGCCGGATGTGTTCGTCGGATGTCGATGTAACAGTTGCCGGCTCTGCTGACACTGAGCCTTCTGAAGCTATCCGCTGGGAAGGAGACTCCATGTACCACCCCCCGTTGCCCACGTC
>NZ_JASCXP010000251.1:0-10683 GCF_030010695.1 Nocardia sp. CC201C | reverse complement strand
GCACAGGGAGGAATCCGTTGTGGCGAGATCGAATCGGCACACGCGTCCGGCAGCGCTGACCGTTCCTCGTCCGGCGTCGGGCACGTGGCACGTCCGCCGGTAAACCCCTGAGGCCACCCAGCTCACCTTCCCGCTTACTTCCATGCACCCTCAACAGGAGAATCCTGCAGTGCAGCACTTCGTCCACATGGAGCACGACGACACCCCGGCCCTGTCGATCGAGCAGCTCGGACCCCGCGTCCCGCTCTACACACCCGAGTTCGCCGCCGACCCGCACGCCACCTACCGTGAGATGCGATCGCGCTACGGCACTTTGGTCCCGGTCGAGATCTGGCCCGGGATATCGGCCACGCTGGTGATCGGGTATCACACCGCGGTCCGCATCCTCCACGATCCCGAGCATTTCTCCGCCGATCCGCGGCCGTGGCAGAAGACCGTGCCGGCCAACCTGCCGATCATGCCGATGATCGAATGGCGGCCGAACGCGCTGCGCACCAACGGCAATACCGTCAATCACACGCGTTACCGCGAAGCGACCAACGCCGCATTGGCCGGAGTCGACCTGCACGGGCTGCGCGCCCGCGTGGAGAAGAACGCGGTGGAGATCATCAACGGCTTCTGCGCCGACGGTTCGGCGGATCTGCTGTCCCAGTACTGTCTGCCGCTGGTGTTCTCGGTGCTCAACGAGATCATCGGCTGTCCACCGGAAATCGGGGAGCAGGTCGCCGCGGCGAGCGCGGCGCTGTTCGAGGGAGTCGACACCGCGACGGTCAACGCCATGCTCGATGCGGCCCTGCTCGAGCTCACCCTGCTCAAACGCCGCGAACCCGGGAACGATATCGCCACTCGCCTCGTCCAGCATCCGGCGCGGTTGACCGACATCGAGATGATCCACCAACTGGTCACCTGCTATTCGGCCGGTATAGAGATTCCGCAGAACCTGATCGCCAACAGCCTGCTGCTGATCCTCACCGACGCCCAGCGATTCTCCGCGGTCAACGGCTTCCCGCCGTCGACACAGTCGGTGCTCGACGAGATCCTCACCACCGACCCGCCGTTGGCCAACTACTGCCTTACGTATCCGCGGCAGCCGGTCATCGTCGACAATGTGTGGCTGCCGGTGGATCAGCCGGTCATCACCAGCATGGCGGCCTGTAACAACAGTCCGGAAGTCAATACCGGCGAGTATGCTGGCAACGGTTGGCATCTCGCCTGGGGCACCGGCCCACACGCCTGTCCATCCCATGCCCGCTCCGTCGCGCAACTGATCGCCCGCGACGCCATCGATCAACTCCTCGACGCCCTGCCCGAACTCGCTCTCGCCGTCGCCCCCGACCAGCTCGAGTGGCGGCCGGGTCCTTTCCACCGCGCGCTCGCCGCGCTGCCCGCCGTCTTCCCCCCTTCACCGCGTTTGCACACCCGGTGACGACCATGCGTCCGAGATAGCACCACACAGAGAAGGTTTCGATACAGCAGTGCCCGGCCGGCCGAACGTTTCGGTCGGTCCGGAAAGTAGAACACCGTACGGGTCGCCCGACGCGATCGACGCGGCACGTGCGGCATCGCAGGATAGGTGAGTGCCATGACAACGACAGACTTTCCCGTCGACGGAATCTTCGCCGAGCCACCGGTGCGGCGCACCGACCCCGCCACCACCGTCGAAGCGTTGCAGACGGTGATCTTCGGCCAGCACGTCGCCCTGCACACCCGGGTTCGCGACATTGTCGTCGGTCTGGCCGATCTGCCCTCCTCGGGACTCACCTTCACCCAGGAAGCCGAGCGCGCCCCGGCCCTGCTGCGGGCTGTCATCGCCGGATTGGGGCGACCGGCCAGTGAGATCGCGGCGGACGCCCAGCTGCGCGGCGCGCTCTGCGACTGGGCGCAGATCGCCGCGCCCAGGCTGCTGTTGGTGCTGACGGGCCACTTCGATTTGGCGATCGGTGCGATCCTCGCTCTGGGCAATGGTTCTCGTCACCAGCAGGAGTGTCTGGCCGAGTTGGACACCGCCGCGGCGTTGGGGGTGTTGGTGCTGACCGAACTCGGCGGCACCAACGGGGCCGACCACCAGACCACCGCCACGTGGGAGCCGGACACCGGGGGTTTCCGGCTCACCACCCCGGCCGCCGCGGCGATCAAGTTCATGCCCAATGTCGCCGATCCGGTCGTGCCGAAAACAGTGGTGATCACCGCACGGTTGGTCGTCGACGGCCGCGATGAGGGCGTCCTGCCCTTCCTGCTGAAACTTCGTACGATCGAGGGTCTGGCCGAGGGCGTGCACGTGGTGCGATTGCCCGACAAGGACTCCGCGCCGATGGATCACGCATTGATCAGGTTCGACCGGGTGTGGCTACCCCGGGAGGCCCTACTAGGCGGGGACTGGGCTCGTATCGATGCCGATGGGCACTTTACCTGTGAGCTGCCACCCCGCAGCCGCTTCCACCGGGCGATCGGCGTCCTCGGTAACGGTCGACTCGACCTCGCCAATGCCGCAATCGCCAGTGCCCGAGCGGGTTTGGCCGGGCTGGTCAATTACAGCCGCCAACGTCGGCCAGGCTCCGGCACCCTGATGGCCGACCGTGACGCGGTCCAGCGGGATCTCGCTACCGGGCTCGCCGCCGTGTACGCGACCAGCGTGCTCGGCCGTCGGCTGCGCGACCTGCGCACGGACCCCACCGTCTCCGCCGGTGAACACGCACTCTGGTCGATGCTGGCCAAACCGCTGCTGTCCGACACCGCCAACGATGTCCTCATGATGTGCCGCGACCGCGCCGCCGCGCAAGGCGCGCTGCGTATCAATCACCTGGTGGACTGGCTCGGAAACCTCGCCGCGATCCGAACCGCCGAAGGCGAGAACCAGATCATGCAGATCACCGCCGGCAAACGGGGCAGCGCCCTGACGGCACTGCAATTGCCCGGCACGCCAACACAATTGCCCTGGTACGTAACCATGCTCGTCGAACGCGAACGCACGATCGCCCACGCACTGGACACCGGTAGCCTGGAAACCGCCGGTAACACCCTCGGACCGGACGCGGCCGCCATCGAAATGGCCACCGCGACGGCCGAACGCCTCGCCGCCACCGCCCTGGCGACGGCGGCATTCACCACCGCCGACCCCGCGGCCCGCAAACTCGCTGTCGCCGCGGCGGCCGCCTACGCCCTCGGCCGTATCGAGGCACACGGCACTTGGTACACCGCCAACCTTCGGCTGACACCGCAGCGTGCCGCGGCGATCACCACCGAACTCACTCGCCACCTCCGGGTGATCGCCGACCAGCTGCCGATCCTGGTAGCCGCCTTCGCGCTCCCGTCGCTGCCGGGTCCACTCTTCACCAAGGATTACATTCAGACGTGGATGGACCACGCGGGCTGGGACAGCGCCACTTTCCCCAGTGTCAGCTCCTCGCACACCGGTGAGGTGGTTCGGTAAGGCAGACGAGTGATCGTGGGGCGTGGGCCGCACCGGTGATTCACCGCTGTCGGGCGTCGTCACCGAAAAGCTTGTCACGCATTTCGATCGGGGTGAGCCCGTAGCGCTCGCGATAGGCTTCTCGGAAGCTGCGCGCGCTCGGGAACCCCTCCTCGAAAGCGACTGTGTCCATATCGAACGGCAGCGCGGTACGCACGCGCCGATGTGCGCGGTGCACGCGGACCTCACGCAGTATCGCGGCTGCCGGAGGGTACCCGGCACTCTTCAGCACCTTGTACAGTGTCCGCTCGCCGATACCCATCATCGTTGCGACGGCTCCGGGCGTCACCTCGGGGTCGCGCGCGTGCTGCTCGATGAGCCGCCGTGCGCGTTCGGCATCTATCGCGCGCTTGCCGAGCGACGCCTCCGGATACGGATTGATCACCCCCCTGAGTACGTCGACCGCGCTGCTGTACGCCACGCTCCAATCCACGGCCGTCCAGCCCTGGGCCTCGCCGAGCAATCTGGTCTGTGCCCCGAGGGTGCGCACCAGGGGACGCGCCTCATCCAGGGCGAGCGGGGCCCGTTCGGCATGTGCTTCATCGACGGCGTCCCTGTCGACGGTCAGGATCAGCGCGGTGATATCCCCCTCGTGCGTCATGAACAGCGGTTCGTGCCATCGGAAGAAGCCGACCCTGCCGGGGTGGAAGATCTCCCTGGAATCCCCTTGTTCGAACCTGAAATCACCCGCCAGCGGGATGAGGAGCCGATAGCTCCGATCGTCGCCGTCGGCGCGGATATGGCGTCGTGTGCGCCGGTAGTCGAGCGGGGCGGTGGAGAATCGGACCAGCTGCATGGGACCGAGTCGCTGGGCGAACGCGGTCGAGCGGAACCGCTCCCGGAAGGCCAGGCCGACCGATCCCTGCTTCTGCTTGAGGTACTCGTCCCACGATCCGGCGGGATCCGCCTCGTCGGACGCGAAGTCCTCTGCCTGAAACTCCACACCACCCATTCGAACGGCCCCGTTCACGCACCCACAGCAAGCGAAAAACCGGGCACAACACTACAAGACGCCGAGTGCACCCGCCGATCCCTCGGCTCGGAGCACGGGCGGGCGGAAATCGACCGCGAATGGGCAGGAAAGGGGTCGAGACCCCACGGCTACGCGTCCTAGTGTGCGAGGGACAGACTCTCGCGGGACCTCGTGATGGCATCCATCCGCACCGAGAACCCGCGAGCGGGGCCGGTGAGTACTGACGCGAAGGGGGCATCAGTACTCGCCCGACGGGTCGGCGAAGGTCGACCGCGGCACCTCGGTCGACGAAGCCCGAGGTGCCGCAGCGGACTCTCACGGCGCCGGCCCGCGCCGATCCGGTTGGCCGACGCGTGGCCGGGGACGCGATCGGTGTCGGTTTCGTCCAAGACCGTGGCGGGTTGTCCGCTCTACGATGGCGATCGGCACTTCGGCCGCTCACACCTCGGGAGGGTTCCTTGACACGAGAACTGGTCTACACCGGCTTCATGACGCTCGACGGCGTGGTCGACTCGCCGGGCGGCAAGGTCGAGGGGCATCGCAGTGGCGGTTGGGTGTTCGAGACCGAGTTCGTCCCGGAGGCGTACTCGCTCAAGGGTGAAGAGCTCGCCGACACCACGGCGCTGATGTTCGGTCGCCACAGCTACGAGGCTTTCGCGCCGATCTGGCCGAAATCCGAGGACCATGCCGCGTACCAGGACCTGCCCAAGTATGTCGTGTCCACCGGTCTCACCGACGCCGACCTGGTCGACGACTGGGGTCCGACCACCATTCTCCGCTCCACCGAGGACGTCGCCGAACTCAAACGCGGTGCGGGTGGTGCGATCTTCATCCACGGCAGCGCCGAGTTGGCTCGGCGCCTGGCCGATGCCGATCTGATCGATCGATACCACCTGCTCGTCTTCCCGGTGCTGCTGGGAGCGGGCAAGAGCCTGTTCAGCAGGGCCGATCGGGACAAGCAGCAGTTGCGGCTGGAGGATTCCGCGGCCTACTCCAATGGGGTGACCAAACTCGTCTACAGCGTCGTGCACTGAGCGAGATCGAGCGCGATCGCGCCGCCCTCGCCCGCGCGGAGTTGTCCCGCGGTGCGCCCGACGTAGCGCCGCAATGCCCGGGCGAGATGCGGCTCGTCGTAATATCCCAGCGCGGCAACGACTTCGGCGTCCGGTACCCCTGCGGCGAGTGCTGTCGCGGCGGTGCGCACCCGCTCGATCTGCCGTATCGCGCCGCGGGTGAGTCCGGTCGCCGCGCGGAAGCGCCGCTCCAGCGTCCGGTCGCTGACGTCGGGGCGGTGTCCGCGCACCGCGTCCGCGACCAACCGGTCGTGCACGACTACGCCGTCGCGGACCAGCCGTTGCGCCAGTGCCTCGGCATCGTCGGGATGCGGAATCTCCCATCGGCCGCCATCCAGCCAGAAGCCACGCTGGGACACGTCCGGTAGCGCGATGCCGCTGTCGAGCAGCGACGCGGCGGCCACCGACCGCAACGAGGTGCCGACCGCGAACTCGATGCCGACGAAATCCGCCTCCTCGGGCACCGGTGCGGTACCCGCGCCGGTGACGCTCGCGTGCGTGCGGCCTCGTTCCACCCAGAACACCAGTCCCCAGGTACCTGTCGCCACCGACGTCATCTCCGCTACCCGCTCGCTCCGGCAGGTCCAGACCGACGCGATCCACGGCGAATCCGACGCGCGCGTATCGAATGCCAACCCCACGGCCGCCACTCTAACCGCGCCGTGTCCAGGTGATCGGCCTCTCGCCGGAGCGGGAGAGACCGATCGGTCGGGCCGCGGGCTCTCATCGGAGCGCGCCGCCGCGGCGCGGTCCGCTAGAGGTGGGGCAGCGACGGGGACGTGTGGACGTAGGACAGTGGGGGAGAGGGTGGGAAGCGGGCCGGGACGGCGGCGGGTGCGCGGTGGAAGGCGCTCGCGCGCCAGTGCACGTCCTCCAGCGGCACCGCGAGTTCGATATCCGGGAGCGCGTCGAGCAGTTGGTCCAACGCTTCCTGCACGATGACCATGGCCAGCGAGCGGGCCGGGCACTGATGTGGACCCGCGCCCCATGCCAGATGGGAGCGGTTGCCGGTGCGGTCACCGCCCACGGCGGGGTCGCTGTTGCCGGCGGCCAGGCTGACCAGCACCGGCTGATGTTCGGGCAGAATCGCCTCACCGATGATCTGCATCTGCCGTGGGAAGCGCGGACAGGCGTTGGCCAGCGGCGGGTCGGCGAAGAGCACCTCGTCGATGGCGTCGCGGGCGGTCAACGCCCCCGCGAGCAGTTCCTCGCCGAAGCGGTCGTCGGTCATCAGCAGCAGCAGGGTGTTGGCGATGAGATTCCAGGTCGGTTCACACCCGGACACGTACAACATGACCAGTTGGTACGCCACCTCGGTATCGTCCAGTCCGGCAGGATGATTCAGCAGCCAGGACGCCACATCACCGGCCGGGGCGGCGTGTTTGGCGGACACCGTCTCCCGCATGGCCGCGAGCAGCATCCGATCGCCGTGGTCGACGGCGGCCGCGTCGGTGGCCTCGCGCATCAGGGCGAGGGCGTCGAATGCGGCCTGCGCCGCCGCGGGGGCGAGCCCGAGGATGCGGTTGAACGCCTGGACCGTGAGCGGAATCGCGAAGCGGCTCAGCAGATCCGCGGAGCCGGACTCGCAGAATCCGTCGATCAGCCGGGCGGCGGCGTGCTCGACCGTCATGGATAGTGCGAACGGGTCCACGCGGTCGAGGCAGTCGGTGACGGCGCGCCGGTACCGGGTGTGGTCGTTGCCCGCGCTGCGCATCGCGTCGGGTCGCCACTGCAGCATCGGCAGGGCCGGGCAGTCGCCGGTGACGCGTTGCTGCCACTGCCGCGGATCGGCCGGGAAACGCGACGGATCGGTCAGTACGTCCAGGGCCGCCCGGTATCCGGTCACGAGCGTGACGGGCACCCCGGGGGCGAGTTCCGCCGGTGCCAGCGCACCGTAGCGGTAGCGCAGATCCTGGTATGCGGCACCGGGATCGGCCGCGAATTCCGACGAGTACAGCCTCACGGGCGCACACCGCCGTCGCTGTCGTGTCCACGGGTGCCGAGGTGGTGCGGATGAGATTGCGTCGGCAAGAACATCTCCTCACTGCGAGTAGGGGCGACCAGATCGCAGCGGTGCCGGTGGCTTTCGGGCCGACACCGCCGCGGCCATGCCGCTGTCGATGGGGGTCGACCGGATCAGATCGATGGTGCGGGTAACGAAACCGCCGTCGACGCGCTCCGCTCGCGCCGTGAGACAAGGAGCGCGAGTAGTATGAGGCTCGAGTGCCGATCCGACCTCGCCACAATGAACTCCCTGTTTCATGCGGTCGGGTGCCAGCGCAGGGCTCGACTCGACATCCTGCATCGGCGCGCCAAATACGTTCGACCGCAGCGTATTCAGATACCGCCGCTTGATATTACCGGGTGGAATCGCCGCGCGCAGCGCTAACGGTTCAGGAGCAACATCGCCGCGTATCGCCAGGCATCCGACCAGTTTTTCGTGTGCTCATGCGCCGAACGCCGCATACTGCCTGCATACCGGATGCTGGGCCGTTAACCGCACCGAAAGGTCTGGTACATCTCCGTGAAATGCGAGCAATTGCCACAGCATTTCGATCGCTCATACGATGATCCGTCCGCACCCCCCGGTTCGTGAAGTAGGTGTCGAAACCGGGGCGGACAGGCGATGAATACTGACCGGTCGTATTTGTCAATTCAGATCCGACCATTCGGTCGACGGCGGATCTCACGGATTCTCCTGACCTCGCAATCGGTAATCGCATCTTCGAAAGCCGTTGGACCCGCCGCTGGAATCGCATCCGATGTGATCAGCGGGCAGACCCGCCGCGCGCGGGCCGGAACAGGCGATCGAGGTGATAGCGGACCACCGCGATGGCGTCGTCGACGCTGCGCTGGCCGACCAAGACGGTGGTGCCCAAGCCGTTGGTGAGGGTGACCAGGCGTATCGCCTCGATGTCGATATCGACGTCGTCGGCCAGTTCGCCCGCGGCCCGGGCGGTGGCGAGGGTGCCGGCGAGTTGCCGCTCGAGGCGGCTCACCCCACCGATGAAGGGCTGCTCGGCGATGCGGGGATCGGTCATGGCGAGTACGGCGTAGGACGTGCCGACCAGGTGGAACACCCGGCTCGGATCGTCGGTCGGCAGTGCCTCGAGCAGGAACGCCTCGATGACGGCGCGTGGCGGCGGGGGATCGGGGAGTTCGGCCAGGCGCTGCGCCCAGCGTCGGTGGCTGCGCTGTTCGAGATGTTCCAGCGCGCCGATCAGCAGATGTTCCTTGTCGTGAAAGTAGTACTGCACCAGGCGCAGTGAGACCTCCGCCTCGGCCGCGACCGATCGCATGGTGACCGCGTGCAGGCCATCCCGGCTCGCCACCCGGACCAGGGCGTCGGCGATCTGTGCGCGGCGAGCCGCGTGGTCTGGAGTGCGGGGCACGACCCTTCCTTTCGCTCGGCGGCACTTCGTGATACAAGTGTATATGGTACAAGCGTATAAGCCGGGAGGCGGGCATGTCCCAACGCGAGGTCCGAGCGAACCTTCTCGACGAGAAGCGGGGCGACACGGGCGGCGTCGTGCTCGCGGTGGCGTGCGCCGCCCAGTGCGCGGTGGTGCTGGACATCTCCGTGGTGAATGTGGCGCTTCCGTCGATTCGGGAGGCGCTCGGCTTCGGCGAGACCGGGCAGCAGTGGGTGGTCACCGCGTACGCACTCACCTTCGCGGGGTTGCTGCTGCTGGGCGGTCGCCTCGCCGATCTGTATGGCCGCCGCCGAGTCTTCCTGGCCGGACTGCTGCTGTTCTCGGGCGCGAGCCTGGTCGGCGGCCTTGCCGGTTCGGCCGGAATGCTGGTGGCGGCGCGTGCGGTGCAGGGGCTGGGGGCGGCGGTGCTTGCGCCCGCCACCTTGACCATGCTCACGGCCACCTTCCCCGAAGGCGCCGCTCGCACCAGGGCGTTGGCGACCTGGACGGCGGTGGGGATGGGCGGCGGCACCGCGGGCAATCTCGTGGGCGGCATTCTGACCGAATATCTCTCTTGGCGGTCCACCCTCCTGATCAACGTCCCTCTCGGCGTGGCGGCGGTGGTGCTCACAGCGCGCTACGTCGCCGCCGATCGGCCGACCGGCGCGCGGCCGCGGCTGGATGCGATCGGTGCCGTCCTGGCTACGGCGGGCGTGAGCGCTCTCGCCTTCGGCATCGCGGAGGCGGCGACATCAGGATGGACGGCACCGGTGACGGTAACCGGCATCGCGTTGGGCGTCGGTCTGCTCGTGGTGTTCGTCGTGGTCGAGGCGCGGGTGGCGGTGGTCCCGTTGATCCCCCTGCGCCTGTTCGGCATTCGCTCGGTGGCCGTGGGCAATGCGGCCATGCTGCTGGCGGGTGCCTGCCTGAATCCGATGTGGCTCTTCCTCACCCTGTCCATGCAGGACGTCCTCGGCTACAGCCCGTTGCTGACCGGTCTGGCCTTCCTGCCGCACACCGTGGTCGCGATCCTGGTGGGTGCGCGCGCGACGCCGTGGCTGATGCGCCGTGTCGACGGCCGCGTGCTCATCGCGGTCGGCGCCGTGCTCGCCGCGACCGGATTCTGGTGGCAGGCCCACCTCGAGGTCGACAGCGGGTATCTCCTCGGAATACTCGGTCCCGCCGTGGTTTTCAGCATCGGCGGCGGGTTGCTGAACACTCCGATCACCGTGGCCGTCACCGCCGGTGTGCCGACCCCGGACGCCGGCGCGGCCTCGGGCCTGATGAACACCGCCAAGCAGGTCGGCGGTGCGCTCGGTGTGGCCGCGCTCACCACGGTGGCGGGTGTGCACGGCGCGTACGACCGCGCCTTCTGCGCCATCGCCGCCGTCATGATCGTGGTCGCGCTCATCGCCGCTGCCCTACCCGCCCAGCGCGATGTGTCCTGACCACTCATATCGAATTTCCCTCTGCGGGCGGTGGTTCGGGCTCGCGCGGTGCGTCGGGAAACTTCCGGGACCTCCGGTCGCAGTAGGTCCTGGTGTGCGCCGTGCTCAGATCTCCGGATACGCGACGATGCTGCCGATGAGACCGTCCAGTGCGTCATCGAGATCGCCGTAGGTGCCGGGCGGTGTGGGTGGTGACCGCATCGGACTCGGTGTGTGGCCGTTCCATCTCGCCGACGTCGTCGAGATGGTGTACCGGACGGCCGGGATGGACGCCGCGCTCGACGTCGTCCGCTCCCGGCGCGGCATC
>NZ_JASCXP010000250.1:0-10696 GCF_030010695.1 Nocardia sp. CC201C | reverse complement strand
CGATGGCGTCGAGGTAGCGCTTGGTCGACGCCGCCGGAGCCGCCACCTGGAGCGGATAGGCCGTCGGAACCCGCAGCGCCACCCCGGGCTCGGCCGGTGCGTCCACCGGAATGATCGCCAGCGGACTGTCGGCCCCCGCGAACACCAGCACCGCCGCCATCCCCGCCAGCAGATACCGATGCGCCCCCGCCCCCGCCCGCACCACCGGCGCCTGCCGCCGCGCCTGCGCCCGCACCCGAGGCCCGAACTCCCGCATCTCTTCGCGGCTCTTGGGCATCGCCCGCCACAGCCGTGCGCTCTCGGCCCGCATCCGCGCGCCGACGGCTCCGGGCACGCGCCCTTCGTCGTGGCGAGCACTCGTCACCCGCGCAACGTCCGCCGCCACCCGATCCGCGACGCGTCGCCACGCGGCCGCACCCCGCGCATCCGCGCGACCTCCCGGGGCACGCCGCGCCACCTCAGCGCGCAGCCCCGGTACGAACCGACCACCCCGGAACTCCGCGAGCCGACCCCCCTGAGAGAGCTCGTCTCCGGTTGCGGTGTCGTTCCCGGCTGTCGTGTCACCTTCGGCTGTCGCGGAGACCGCCGTGCCGCCGGTTCGTGTGTCGCTCCCCGCTGCCGTTGCCGCGTCGTCATCGGCCGCTGCGCTGTCTCCGGTCTCCGCGCCGTTCCCGGCAGCCGCGGGGACCGTCGCGACACCGGTACGCCTTTCGCTTTTCGCTGTTGTCGGGGTGCCGCTGGTGTAAGCCGCGACGGCCGACCGGGGATCGACCGCTGTCGCCCGTGCCTCGATGCCCGCCTCGGCCCCCGGACCTTCGGCTTCCACATCGGCATCCTCCGATGTGCTACCGGTGGTGGGCAGCTCAGCCGTGCGCACCAGCGCGTTGTGGGTCGAGGGAACGCGATTGGTCGTGGGCGGGGGTTCCGCCGCATCGGCCTGGCGACCGGTGCCGCCTGCGGATGTGGGCTGGGCGATGCCGTCGCGTGGATCGAGGCCGTTGTCATCGCGGGGTGCGCTGTTGTCCGTGTCCACGGGTGCGGGACGGTCGTCCGCACGGGTGACGTGGTTCGTCGCCGTGCGCTCGGCGCCGACCACGGCGTCACCCCGCCCGGGGCGAGGTTCGCCGGGCTCGGCGGTGTCCGCTGCGACGGGCGTTGTGACCTCCTGGTCGATGTGGTGTCCCCCCGACACGGTGTTCTGCTCAGCCATTCCGGCGGGGATTGCGGGACCGACGGGGGAGCGGGTGCTCTACCGTCTGTCGAGTGCGTATCGAATCTCGCCGGTCGACCATTCCACCTTTCTACGTGATGGACGTCTGGAAAGCAGCAGCGGAGCGGGCCCGGACACACGGGGATGTGCTGGTGCTGGCGGCGGGGCAGCCGTCCACCCCGGCGCCGCGGCCGGTGCTGCGGGCCACCAAGGCGGCCATGGAACGTGAGTTGCTCGGCTACACCGAGACATTCGGCATCCTGACGCTGCGCGAGGCCATCGCGGGCCATCATCGGGACACCTACGGGGTGGACGCGACGGCCGAGGACGTGGTGGTGACGACCGGATCGTCGGGTGCGTTCACGCTCATCTTCCTGGCGGCCTTCGACGCGGGCGACACCGTGGTGGTGGCGCGGCCGGGCTATCCGGCCTACCGCAACACCCTCACCGCGCTGGGGTGCGAGGTGGTGGAGTTGGACTGCGGTCCCGAGACCCGGTTCCAGCCGACCGTGGCCATGGTGGAGGCGCTGCCGCAGCCCCCGGCGGGCCTGATCGTGGCCAGTCCGGCCAATCCGACCGGCACCATGATCGACGCGGCGGAGCTGGCCGCGCTGGCCCGCTGGTGCGACGAGCACGGCACGCTGCTCATCTCCGACGAGATCTACCACGGCATCGTCTACGCCGACACCGAGCCGACCGCCTCGGCCTGGGAGACCTCCCGGAATTCGGTGGTCATCGGCTCGGTGTCGAAGTACTTCTCCATGACCGGCTGGCGGCTGGGCTGGATGCTCGCGCCCGCGCACCTGCGCCCGGCGCTGCAGCGGCTGGCCTCGAATATGACCGTCTGTCCGCCCGCCATCTCCCAGTACGCGGCGGTGCACGCCTTCGGCGCGGAGGCCAAGGCCGAACTCGACGGGCATGTCCGCCGCTACGCGGAGAATCGTCGGCTACTGCTGGAGGGGCTGCCGAAACTCGGCATCACCGACCTGGCTCCGGCCGACGGCGCGTTCTACGCCTACGCCGATATCGCACACCTCACCGACGACTCCATGGCGTGGTGCACCGAGGTGCTGAACCGCACCGGTGTGGCCCTCGCCCCGGGAATCGATTTCGACACCCGTAACGGTCTGCACACGGTGCGATTCTCCTTCGCCGGAGCCACGGCCGATATCGAAGAGGCGTTGGCGCGATTGGAAACCCATCTGAGCTGACGCGCGGCCGGGCGGAGTGATGCCGTGAGTTTGCCGGAGCGATCCCGACCGGTCCGGCGAGCGGAGCCGAGCGGCGATGTCCCGCAAAGACTTTCCGGACTCGCCCCCCATCCTTCGCCGATGCGGTACAACCGTTGTAATGCGAATTCCGCACGGCTCGTCGGCAGCCCATCCGAACTGGAAAACACACAGATCGCACCCATTTGGCACAGATGAACCGATGATGACTGGCACGATGACGTGGTGATCACCGCGACGACTCCGAAAGGCGAACGGCGTCGCCAAGCGCTGGTTGCAGCTGCCGCCGAGTTGCTACTCGAGGGTGGGTTCGAAGCGGTACGACACCGCTCGGTTGCGACGCGCGCGGATCTGCCGCTCGCCTCGACGACGTATTACTTCGAATCCCTCGAGGATCTGATCGCGCGCGCGGTCGAGTTCTCCGGCAATGCCGAACTCGAGAACATGCGCCGCCGTGTCGGTGAGGTGACCCACCGCCGCCGCGGCGCGGAGGCCACCGTCGAGCTGATCCTCGACCTGCTGGTGTGCCCGGACGGGCAGGACCAGGACGCGGAATCGCGCGGCCAGCTGATCGCCCGCTACGAGCGATCGGTCGCCTCCGCCCGCCACCCGGAGCTACGCGAGGTACAGCTCCGACTACGCGCGCAGCTCGACGAGCTGCTCGCCGACGTGCTGCGGCGGTCCGATCGGGTGGTGCGGGCCGAACAGATACGACGGCTGGTGTCGGTGGTCGACGGCGCGGTGGTGACGGCGCTCGGCGAACTCGACCCGCAACCTCGGCGGGCGGCCCGGGGAGCGCTGCTGGAACTCATCGACATCGTCGCGCCGCCGGTGTGACGCGGAATCAGGGCTCGGCGTGCCCGGTGAGACGGCGGCTCCACCGCGCGGGCGAGCCGGAGCCCGATGGCGACCGGCGTGCGCATCGGTGAGATCGCGGGGTCGGATCGCGCGGGTGAGCCGGGGTTCGGCAGCCGCCACCGAGCTAACTAGACTCACTCGACGTGAGTCTTGTCCCGAACGTCCTCGCCACCCGCTACGCCAGCCCCGAGTTGGTGCACCTGTGGTCGCCCGAGAACAAGATCGTGCTCGAGCGGCGGCTCTGGCTGGAGGTGCTGCGCGCCCAGGCCGAACTGGGCGTGGACGTTCCGGCCGGAGTGGTCGAGGACTACGAGCGGGTCGTCGACCGGGTCGATCTGAAGTCCATCGCCGAGCGTGAACGCGTCACCCGCCACGACGTGAAGGCCCGCATCGAGGAATTCAACGCCCTGGCCGGGCACGAGCACGTGCACAAGGGCATGACCTCGCGCGACCTCACCGAGAATGTCGAGCAGTTGCAGATCCGGCTGTCGCTCGAGCACGTGTACGCGCACGGCGTGGCCGTCGCGGCGCGGCTGGCCGAGCGGGCCGCGCAGTACCAGCCGCTGGTGATGGCGGGCCGCTCGCACAATGTGGCGGCCCAGGCCACCACGCTCGGCAAGCGCTTCGCCTCCGCCGCCGACGAACTGCTCATCGCGCTCACCCGCCTGCGCGAGCTGATCGACCGGTACCCGCTGCGCGGCATCAAGGGCCCGATGGGCACCGCCCAGGACATGCTGGACCTGCTCGGCGGCGATGC
The DNA here is from genome assembly GCF_030010695.1 of Nocardia sp. CC201C. Classification (NCBI taxonomy): domain Bacteria; kingdom Bacillati; phylum Actinomycetota; class Actinomycetes; order Mycobacteriales; family Nocardiaceae; genus Nocardia; species Nocardia sp. CC201C. The sequence continues at coordinate 6,642 of NZ_JASCXP010000250.1, read as the reverse complement.
CGCGAAACTGGCGCAGCTGGAGCAGAAGGTGGCGCGCCACCTCGGCTTCGCCACCGTGTTCACCAGTGTCGGCCAGATCTACCCGCGCTCGCTCGACCACGATGTGCTCTCGGCGCTGGTACAGGTCGGCGCGGGGCCGTCGTCGTTCGCGCACACCATTCGCCTGATGGCCGGGCACGAACTGGTCACCGAGGGCTTCCAGCCCGGTCAGGTCGGTTCGTCGGCCATGCCGCACAAGATGAACACCCGCTCCTGCGAGCGGGTCAACGGCCTGCAGGTGGTGCTGCGCGGCTACGGCTCCATGGCGGCCGAGATGGCGGGTGCGCAGTGGAACGAGGGTGATGTGTTCTGCTCGGTCATCCGCCGGGTCGCGCTGCCGGACGCCTTCTTCGCCATCGACGGCATGATGGAGACCTTCCTGACGGTGCTGACCGAATTCGGCGCGTACCCGGCGGTCGTCGAACGCGAACTCGAGCGCTACCTGCCGTTCCTGGCCACCACCCGCATTCTGATGGCGGCGGTGCGGGCCGGGGTGGGCCGGGAGGCCGCACACGAGGTCATCAAGGAGCACGCCGTCGCGGTGGCGCTGGCCATGCGCGAGCAGGGCCGCGAACCCGACCTGCTGGATCGCCTGGCCGCGGACGACCGGATGCCCCTGGACCGCGCCGCCCTGGACGCGGCGCTCGCGGATCGCACCGCCTTCATCGGTGCGGCCGAGGCGCAGACGGCGGACGTCATCGCCCAGGTGCAGAAGCTGGTCGACGCCCACCCCGAGGCGGCGCGCTACACGCCGTCGCCGATTCTCTAAGCGAGAGAACGTATTCGGTAGGCAATGGTTCTAGGCTGCCGGGCATGAATCCGTACACGATCTTCTCCGATATCGTCGCCGGCCGCGCACCCTCGTCCCAGGTGTACTCCGACGACGATGTGTTGGCGTTCATGGACATTCGGCCGTTCACTCCGGGACATCTGCTGGTGATCCCGAAGGTTCCGGCCAAGAGTCTGGCGGAGTTGGATCCGGCGGTCGGCGGGAAGCTGTTTCAGGTCGGCCAGCGTCTCGCCGCGGCGCTGCGGGAGTCGGAGGTCGGCTGCGACGGGGTGAATTTCTTCCTCGCGGACGGCGTGACGGCGGGGCAGGAGGTGTTCCATGTGCATCTGCATGTGATTCCCCGCACGCCGGGCGACGGATTCGGGTTGCGCGGGCGGCCGACGACGCCGCAGCGTGCGGATCTGGACTACCTCGCGGGCTCGATTCGGGGCGCGCTGGATCGGCTGTAAGCCATAGCCGGACGGCATTACCACATGCATACCATGTGGTTTGCCAAAGACACGCCGTATCGCTGTTCTCACCCCTCGGTGCATCCGTATGGGTAACGTGTAACCCCTCTTGTGGTGGGCTTGACGGAGGTGGGGATATGTATCGTAGAGCCGTTGCGGCAGCCGTTCTTTCGGTCGCCATCGGTTTGCTCAGTCCGGTGCTGGCCGAACCGGCAACCGCGAGCGCGGCACAGGTCGTCCGGATCGACGACCTCGGTCCCACGCGCTCGGCGATCTTCATCCGGTCCGCCGCCATGAACCGTGAGATCCAGGTGCAGGTCCTGCACCCGGCGGGCGGCGGCTCCCGGCCCTCCTACTATCTGCTCGACGGCCTGGATCCCGGTGCGGCACAGAGCACTTGGACCAACGCCACCGACGCGGAACCGTTCTTCCGCGGCAAGAACGTCAATGTCGTGCTGCCGATGGGCGGCCAGGCCAGCTACTACACCGACTGGATCGCCGACGACCCGAAGTTTGGCCGGTACCGCTGGGAAACCTTCCTCACCGAGGAACTGCCGCCGATCATCGACAGCCATTTCGCGGGCAATGGCGTCAACGCCATCGGCGGCCTGTCCATGGGCGGCAACGCGGCCTTCATGCTGGCGACGCGGCGGCCGGACCTGTATCGCGCGGTGGCGGGCTACAGCGCCTGCCCGGACACCTCCATCGCCCAGGGCGCGATGCTGTTCTCCATCGCCAATCGCGGCGGCAATCCGTTCAATATGTGGGGTCCGGTCTCGAGCCCCGCGTGGGCGGAACACAATCCGGCGCTGCTGGCGGACCGGTTGCGGGGCAAGACCATCTACCTGTCCACCGGCACCGGGCTGCCCGGTCCGCACGAACTCGAGATCAAACCCCAGCTGCCGGAGAACATCTTCTTCGGCGGACCCATCGAATTCGGCGTGAACGCCTGCGTGACCGCGTTCGAGGGTCGGCTGCGGGAGCTGGGCATTCCGGCCCGTGTCGACTACAGCCCGGTCGGGACGCACTCCTGGTCGTACTGGAAGGACACGTTGCACTCCTCGTGGCCGACCATCGCCGCGGCGATCGGAGCCTGATCCACCCGGATATCAGTTTCGGGGGCGGTTGAATTCACCGTCCTTGGCACCGGCCACGAAGGCCGCCCACTCGCCCGGGGTGAAGATGAGCACGGGGCCGTCCGGGTCGGCGGAATTGCGCAATCCGATATTTCCGCTGGCCAGGAAGGCGACCTCGACACCGTCGCCGGTGTCGGTGCTGCGCCGCCATACGGCATCGGGCTCGATCTCGCGGTTCTTGGCTTCCACTCGGACTCCTGTGCGTGGTGGTACCGGACGGTGATTTGGGTCGCACTCATACTGCCAGGGTTTGCCGGTTGCTCGGATCGGATATTCCATCTTGTGTCGGCAGGAAGGAGGTATGGTGCGCACGCCATGGTCCCCTCAGCGAGCAGCCCCCATCTCCGATAGTTGTGAGGTAGTGCCCGGTCGCTTCACCATCGAATTGGCACAGAGCATTCTGCGAATCCATCGAACGTGCCCGACCGATCAATGCGCACGACGCAAGGCGGCGGTCTTCTACCTCTACGAGCAGAATCGCCATCTGGCCGGTAACGGCCGTCGTCGGCTGCGCTAGCCGTCGGCACTCCGGGTCCGAGCCGTCGTGGCCTGAGCGCGACGGCCGGGTGCGCGCCGGGCGGACGGAGTTGCGCACTACGGTGGATCGCATGGCTCTGGACAGTGGTAGCGCAGCGACGACCTCCGAATCCGTGGTGACCGCGCCGATCGCGAAGCGGGTTCCGGCGGAGCGCGTCCATCACGGTGATGTGTTCACCGACGAGTACGAATGGTTGCGGGACAAGGAGAATCCCGAGGTCATCGCGTACCTGGAGGCGGAGAACGCCTATACCGACGCGCAGACGGCGCAGTTGGGGCCGCTGCGGGAGAAGATCTTCGACGAGATCAAGTCGCGTACCCAGGAGACAGATCTGTCGGTGCCGACGCGCATGGGCGACTGGTGGTACTACTCGCGCAGTTTCGAGGGCAAACAGTACGGCGTGCACTGCCGCTGCCCGATCGGCGACCGGGACGACTGGACCCCGCCGCGACTCGAGGTCGATACCGAGGTCCCGGGCGAGCAGGTGCTGCTGGACAGCAATGAACTGGCCGAGGGGCACGACTTCTTCGCCCTCGGCGCGTTCTCCATCAGCCACGCGGGCGATCTGCTGGCCTACTCCGTCGACACCGTCGGCGACGAGCGCTACGTGCTGCGCTTCAAGAATCTGGAGACCGGCGAGGCGCTGGCCGATGAGATTCCGGGCACCGCGCCCGGCGCGACCTGGTCGCTGGACGGCACCCACGTCTTCTACCAGACCGTCGACGAGTCCTGGCGGCCCGACACCGTGTGGCGGCACCGCCTGGGCACCGCCCAGGACGCCGATGTCAAGGTCTTCCACGAGCCCGACGAGCGCTACTGGGTCAGCATCGGCGCCACCCGCTCGGAGAAGTACCTCGTCATCTGGGTCGGCTCCAAGATCACCACCGAGGGCTGGATCCTGGAGTCCGACCAGCCCGAGGGCGAGTTCCGGGTGCTCATGCCGCGCCGCGAGGGCGTGGAGTACTCGGCCGAGCACGCCGTCATCGGTGGCGCGGACCGGCTGCTCATCCTGCACAACGATGTCGTCGACGGCGTGAAGGCGGAGAATTTCGTACTCGCCGAGGCCCCGGTCGACGATCCCGCGAATCAGCGCATCCTCATCGGCCACCGCGACGATGTGCGGCTCGAGGATGTCGACGCCTTCTCCGACAAACTGGTGCTGTCCTACCGCCGTGAGGCGCTGCCGCGCGTCGCGGTCTGGCCGCTGACCGCCGACGGCTACGGCGAACTCGCCGAGATCCAGTTCGGCCTGGAGCTGTTCGCCGCCGGGCTGGGCTCCAATCCCGAGTGGGAGCAGCCGACCCTGCGCATGGGGGTCACCTCCTTCATCACGCCGATGCGGATCTTCGACTACGTGCCGGCCACCGGGGAGATGCTGCTGCGCAAGGAACAGCCGGTGCTCGGCGACTTCCAGGCCGATGACTACGAGCAGCATCGGGTGTGGGCGGTGGCGTCGGACGGCACCCGCATTCCGGTGTCCATCGTCAAGCGCAAGGATCTCGGCGACGGCCCGAAACCGCTGCTGCTCTACGGTTACGGCTCCTACGAGGCCAGCATCGATCCGGGCTTCTCGGTGGCGCGACTGTCGCTGCTGGATCGCGGCATGGTGTTCGCGGTCGCGCATGTGCGCGGCGGCGGTGAGATGGGCCGGCTGTGGTACGAGCACGGCAAGACGCTCACCAAGAAGAACACCTTCACCGATTTCGTCTCCTGCGCACGGCATCTCGTGGAGACCGGTATCACCGCGCCCGACCGCATGATCGCCGACGGCGGCAGCGCGGGCGGCCTGCTGGTGGGCGCGGTGGCCAATCTCGCGCCCGAGCTGTTCGCGGGCATCCTGGCCAACGTCCCCTTCGTGGACCCGCTGACCTCCATTCTCGACCCCTCGCTCCCGCTCACCGTGATCGAATGGGACGAGTGGGGAAATCCCTTGGCGGACAAAGAGGTCTACGAGTACATGAAGTCGTACTCGCCGTACGAGAACGTGGCGGCGATGGACTATCCGGCCATCCTGGCCATCACCAGCCTCAACGACACCCGCGTGCTCTACGTGGAACCGGCCAAGTGGGTCGCGAAACTGCGCGCCACCAAGACCGGCGACAGCCAACTGCTGCTCAAGACCGAGATGACCGCCGGACACGGCGGCGTCTCCGGCCGCTACGAGAAGTGGAAGGAAGTCGCGTTCGAGTTCGCCTGGGTGCTGGAGAAGGTCGGCCTGGCCGACCGCTGACCCGCACCGCCCGCGGGTGCGGTGGCCGGTCGCGCCGCCGCACCCGCCCGGTACCAGTGGGTTCCGGCTACTGCTTCGAGCCGGACCCGCGGGACGTTCGGCATCGGCGTGCCCGCCCGGCGACGGCGCGTTCCGCTATCGCGTCGAGCCGGACCCACGGGTATTCGACGTCGGCACCGCCGCCGTGGCCGAGTGGGTGAAGCCGCCCACGTCCGCCCGGGTGAGCGGGGTGGATCGGGGATTCTCGCGCAGTTGGGCGATGCCGCGCTCCAGATCGGCGAGCAGCAGGTCGATCATGTCGACGCTGAAGCCGTGGCGCAGCACCGCGCGCATGATGGTCTCGTGCTGGCGGTCGGCGGGCGGCGGGTCGCCTACATCATCGACCCGTCGCTGGCCGCCAACGGCGGGTACGCGGCCATCGTGATCATCACCATCTACTGGGCGGCGGTGTACATCTCCTCGCAGGGCACCAAAACCGTAGCGGGACTGTCGAGTGCGGGACTGGTCATCGGCACGCTGATACCCGGCGCGCTGCTGGTGGCGCTCGGCTTCGTCTTCCTGGCGCAGGGCAACCAACCGGCCGCGCCCATGGACGCCGGACATCTACTCCCGGCCTGGACCGGGCTGGCCAGCCGGGTGCTCATCATCAACAACTTCCTGTCCTACGCGGGCATGGAGATGAACGCCGTGCACGTGTCCTCGCTGAAGAATCCCGACAAGGAGTACCCGCGGGCCATGGCGCTGGCCGTACTGCTGGCGCTGGCCATCTTCATCGTTCCGGCCGTCGTGATCAGCTGGGTGGTGCCGTCGAAGAACCTCAGCCTCACCGCGGGCGTCATGCAGGCGTTCGACGGATTCTTCAACCACTTCCACATCGGTTTCCTGACGCCGATTCTCGGCGTCATGCTGGTGGCGGCGGCGCTGGGCGGCATGCTCACCTGGCTGGCCGGGCCGTCCAAGGGACTGCTGCTGATCGGGCGCAGGGAAGGGTTTCTGCCGCCGGTGCTCACCCGCGTGAACAAGCATGGGGTGCAACAGAACATGCTCGTCGTACAGGGGGTGGTGACCACGCTGCTGGCCTTGCTCTACGCCTTCATCCCCGACGTGTCCAGCGCCTACTGGATCCTGTCGGTGATCACCACGCAGGTGTACCTGATCATGTACGTGGCCGCGGTGCGCCTGCGCCGCGACCAGCCCGATCATCCGCGCGGATACCGCGCCCCCATGTTGGTCGCGCTGTGCGGCGTCGGCATCGCCTCCTCGCTCGCGGCCTTCCTCATCGGATTCGTCCCGCCCTCGGAGTACGGCAGCGGCAGTCCGCTGGGCTACGTGCTGCTCGTCGGGCTCGGCGCGGGCATCGTCGGGCTGGTGGTCCCGTACCTGTTCCTGCGTCTGCGCAAGCCTGCCTGGAAGATCGACGACCCACAGGAGGCGTTGGCATGAGCGAAGTCGAATGGCCG
>NZ_JASCXP010000249.1:0-10823 GCF_030010695.1 Nocardia sp. CC201C | reverse complement strand
CGCCGAAAAATTTGTCCCTGCTCGCGTACTGAGTACGTCCGCTGGCCGTTATGGCCCGCTCGAAGTCGGCGTACCAGCGGTCTTTCACATGCTCGTCAAAAACCGCGGAACGTAGCCATTCGGCCTGAAACTCCGAGTACCGGCCGCCCGGGCGGGTCTGGTCCCAGAACTCATCGGCGTCCTTCCTCAGCAGTTCCGCCACGGCGTCCTCCAACCCCTCGACGCTGTGCGCGGCGGTGCCAGCGTTCCCACCCGCCGGCAAGGGCGCCACCGGTTGCCCACGGGCGGCACGACCGCGAGCGGTACTCAGGGCGCTGCGTATGACCAGGTCCATCCGGAATCCGTGGGTCACCGCGAACCACCCACGGACAGCTTCGTAGTGGGCCTCGCGCTCTCGTTCCGCGGCCTTCTCGGGCGACCGGTGCGTGCGGGTATGAAGATAGGCCTGATGCAGGTCGTAGCGGAATTCACGCCCGATCTCGGCAGCCGCCCGAGGGTCAGCGTAGAGCCGGCGCTGCGCTCTAGTGGTGTAGTCGGCGCGCGCGGCGACGAATCCGGCGTTGCCGCGTCCGAGGATATGTTCGGGTGTCGAGCGTTGGGCGGCTACGGCCCAGTGGCCGCTTTCGCGTCGTACCGACCACATCCCGTCGGCGTCGGCGCCAGTGATGGAGCGAGCCGCACCGCGTAGACCATTGCTGACCCGCCGAAGAGGGTTGACGGCGGCAACATCGGCCAGCCGGGGTAGCTTGTCAAGGATCTCGTCGCGACCATCAGCGAGAGCACGGGCAATCCGACTACCCAACATCTCTAGACGACCTGCCCCACGGCCGACCTGAACAATCCATGCTCGCCCGGACGGTTCTGCATCCGCCACTTGTACACGATCTCCACCACGAACGGGCGCCGATACCGGCACTGTGCCCAGGGTCACCTGAGCGGCGCAGGTCGGCGTGTACCGTAGCGTGCACTCGATGCCATTGCGCATTCGGGATATCCGCAATGGACTTGCGGGCGCAAACAACGCCCCCGGATTTCTCCGGGGGCGTTTCCGTATTCGATTATGCGATTGCAGACGGACGTTACAGGCGGTTGACCCGCCTCAACGATTCCTGCCCGTCGTCATCGGCATTCATGGCTTCATTCCAGTTGTCGTGCGCCTGCCCATTGGGCCCAGGATCCAACACCAATTCTCGCACCGTGTCCTCCTTCTACGGACGCTCGAGTACGCATCGCCCGTCACGTGACACGAATGCCTCGATGAACGCGCCGCCCCGCGATCAGTGATGCGATAGTTCAAAGGTTCCATCGAAACGTGTCTGCGAAACCTGCGAATCTCGAGTTGGCGATATTGCGTCATGCGGCGGTGGCCGAGAGCGGTCGCCGGTCCCCGGCTCCCGCGACACCGGACAGCGACAGCGCGCGCAGCAGGCAGAGCCAACCGGCGGCGGCGAGCACCATGCGCGGATAGTTCAGAGTCGTCCACAGGTCGACGAACGATTCGACCCGGTCGGCGTCCCAGTCGTCGCCGCCGTTCTGGAACACCAGCATCTGGGTGGCGAAGTAGGCGTAGGTCGAGATCGACGACAGCGTCATTATCGCGGCCCCCGCCAGCCACCAGTTCCGCAGCGGGATCGCAGCGCGGCGCGCGACGAACAGGCAGATCAGTGACAGCAGCGCCACCACCGGGGAGACGAACGGCCAGAAGGCGCGCCCCGCCTTGTGGAATCCGGAGATTTGCATGGTGGCGAGCACCTGTTCGGGCGGAGCCTCCGCCCACAGCGGTATCACCGCGAGCTTCTCGTACAGCCCGCCGCCGAACTGGATGCTCACGAAGATCACCAGCAGCCACAGCCAGATGGTGCGTTTGAACGTCATGATCGTACTTCCCTTCACCCGGTACTCTCGGTATCAGAGTCTCTCTGCAATAGAGAGATTAGGAAGGAGCAGCACGCTATGGGATCCGGGAACACCCGGAGTTCGGCCCTGAACTCGCTACAGGCCGAGTTCCGGATCCAGGCCGTCCGCACGGTCACCTTCCACACCGCGGTCGCCGCCCGCCTCGGCATCACCGCTGCCGACCTGAGCTGCCTGAACGTACTCAGCCTCGAAGGCCCGCGCACCCCCGGCGAATTGGCCGCCCGCATCGGCATCACCCGCGGCGGAGCGGTGACCGCCATGCTCGACCGCCTGGAGACCGCGGGCTATGTCCACCGTCGCCGCGACACCACCGACCGCCGCCGCGTCCTGGTGGAACTGGACGCCGCCCGCGCGGCCGAGCTGGTCTCACCGCTGTTCCAGGGCATGGGCGCGGCGGTCGGGGCTCGGCTGGCCGAGTACGGCGACGCCGAACTGCGTCTGCTGCGCGACATGCTGGCCGACGTGAACGAGGCAGCGGCGGAAGCGATCGCGGAGCTGCGCGACGGGCGGTGAGTGACCAGCGGGAGTTGCGATCCGGCTGTGGGAGACACTGCGTGTCCTGGTGCTGGCCACCATCGACGGCACAGCACCCCCCACACGACGCGGTCACCGACCCGAGCGCATTCCTTGCCGGGTACGATGACGCGGTGCGCCTCGTCGTCGCCGATCGGTTGCGGCGCGAACCCCCGCGACCGTGGTCGACGCGCTCGCCCGCATCGCACGCCGAGCCGTCGACTATCTGACCGGTATCGAACGTGCCGCGCTGAAGGTCTGCCCGGACCATGATTGCCGGGGCGTGTTCATCGACGGCGCAGGTCGCCGCCGCTGGTACCCGTCCCCGGCATGCGCGAGCCGGGGACGGGTCCGGGCGATGCGTGCCCGCCGCGCCGCCGATCAGGTCTGATGAATGACCGCGCCCCTGCTCTACCGCGGTGGCTGCCAGGTGCCGTCGCGGCAGAGCAGGATTTGGGTGTCCGGGCCCCTGGCCATCGGTGATGCTTCGGAGTCGCACAGGGTGCCGGGGGTGGCGCGCAGGAGGAGCACCGACGGTCGCCATGCCGGGGGTGCGGTTCCGTCCGACTGGCAGACCAGCCAGAAGCCGGACAGCAGTTCCCTGGGATTGTCCGCCGCCGGGTCGCACGGGGTGTTGTCGGTGCGGATGCGCGTCTCGCCACGGTCCGTCTGCTCCACGTGCGCACCGGGGAAGGGAGTCCACCCGGAGGTGGTCTCGGTCGCGCGGGGCCGGTTGGTCGGGCGGGACGGCTCGGAGATGGCGGCATCGGCGAGTGCGAAGACGGTCAGGATCATCGTGACGGCGATCGCCAGCTTCGCCGTGAGCCACGGGTCGTGGGATGGCGTCGTCGCGGAAGTCGACGCTGCCGCCGGGGCCGGGCGTTGTCGGACAGTGGGTTTCGCACGGATCGGTGGGGGACGGAACCGATCGGCGTATCGGTCCACCGCCCGCAGTGCCGGATAGCGGAAGGCGCTCCCGTCGCCGGTCAGGAAGACCGCCTTCAGCGCGTCGCGCCATTCGACCGCCGTCGGGCGACCCGTGGTCGCGAAGGGGTCGCGGAACGCGCGGTCGAACAGTGATCGCAGCCGCACGGGGAGGTCGTCGGGTATACCGGAGGGCGGGGCCCAGTCGCCGTCGACGAGTTCCGGCGCACCGGGATTGAGCAGCAGCGCGCGATAGACCATGACGGCGAGGGCGAAACGATCGCTGTAGCGGTCGTGCGCGGGGATGCGTCCGGCCACCCATCGCGGATCGCGCCAACCCGCGGTGCCGACGCCGCGCTCCCGGACCTCCGTCGCCGGATGCACACCGTCGCAGTCGATGAGGTAGGCATGCGGAGAGCGCCTGTCCCACACCAGATTCTTCATCGAGATATCGCCGTGGACCAGGCCCAGCTCATCCAGACAGGCGAGGATGTCGCAGGCGCGCAGCAGGACGCCGACCCGCACCGCCGCGCGGGGTGGACGGGCGGCGGCCACGTACAGGAAATCCAGGGTGAGCGGTTTGCCGTGCTCGCCCAGAAACCGCGGCGGAATGAGCGGCAGGATCACCCCGGTGACGGCATCGGATTCGGCGATGATGTCGATGGGCCAGTTCACCGAGGATTCGGCGGTGGCGGCGACGGTCTCGGCGCTTTCGGCGTCGGCCGTGATCCGGGCTCCCCGCGCGGCGATCTCACCCAGCGTGTCGATATCCCGCCGATCGGTGAGCGGCGTGCGGTACCGCTTGAAGACCCTGATGTGGCTCGCCTCGTCGCGGCAGGTGTACAGAATCGACTGCCCGCCGGAGGAATTGAGCGGTTCCGCATCGACCCGGTAGCGTCCGTACCGGCCCGCGACGGAGCTGTCCGGGTCGCTCATGCCGACAGCGGTTCCAGCCACACCACCACCGCGGTGCGATCGTCGTGCGAACCCTGCCGCCGGTACCGCAGCGAGTCCACCATCCACGCCGGACCGCAGGGTCGGGACCAGCGGTGTGCCAACCAGTCTCGGACATCCGGGGAGTCGAAGAGGTCCCCGGCGAGCCCGTCGGTGGCCAGGATCAGCAGCCCGGCGCCTGGCAGCGGCCAGCGCGCCGGTTCGAGCAGCGGACGCGGATCGTCGCAGGGCAGCGTGTGCCGAACGATATTCAGCGGCCCGTCATCGGCATCCGGGTAGACGACCTGATAGCCCTCCGATTCGGACCATGTGAACGCCTCGCAGTCGCCCACCCGCAGCAGCAGCATGTCCCGGCCGCCGCCCGGATGCAGCGGGAGCCAGCACAGCACCATGGTGCTGGCCAGCTCGCGCGCGGTCAGGCCGAGAGTCGTGTCCCGCAACCGTTCGAGCGTGGCGACCGCCTGCCCGATGGCCTCCGTCAGCGCCGCGTGACCGCGCTCGACCACCTCCGCACCGGAGAGCGCGGCAGCCTCCGACACGCACAGCCGGGCCAGGAGTTCCGCGCCGATCTGCGCGGTGTCCGCCTGCTGCCCGAGACCGTCGCACACGGCCAGTACCAGGGCGCTGCCGTCCCGGGCGACGGTGAAGCCGTAGGAATCCTGTGCGGAACCGCCCCGGGCGGTATGTGATTGCCCGGCCAGGCTCACGGCGGCCACCCAGCGCCCGGCGAGCATGCCCGCATCGGCCCGCACCCCCGCCAGCGCGGTCGCGGTGGCGGCGAGGCGGGGTGCGGGCAGCGGTCCGAGGTCACCGATGCGTGGTCCGTGCGAATCCAGTTCGGCGTAGAGGGTGCGGTCCGGGCACACCCGCCCGATCGGCTGTTCAGACAATGTTCTCCGGCAGCCGGGTGAGATTCGGGGACGGCGGGATGATGAGCGCTCCGCCGGAGGGGCTGCCGAACGAACTGGAGGTGGAGCGGATACTGCCGATCACACTGTGCAGAATCTCGCGCACCGCCGCGACCGGATCGGGATCGTCGGCGAAATACGCGTGCCCGGTCGACACCCGGCCGATGGCCTCCCGATCGGCCGCGCCCATCCCGAACGCGACCACCTCCGCCCCGAACTTGTCTGCGCGATCGGTGAGTTCGCGCCAGGCCGGCAGCCAGTCGCGACCATTGTGCTGACCGTCGCTGAGGAAGAACACCACCGGGCGATAGAACCGGGTGCCGCGACCCAATCCGCGAATCCCCTGTTCGATCGCGGTCCGGGCGGTCCGCAGCCCTTCGGCGAAATCGGTCGAATCCCGGGTATCGAGCCGGGGCAGTTCGGTTTCCCAGAGGTTGGCCAGCGGCAGTTCGATGCGCGCGGAGGAGGAAAAGGTCACCAGCGCGATCCGAGCGATCTCACCGGTCGCCGGATCCTCCAGAATGGCCTGCCGCAGCTCGGGCAGGGCCTGGTTGACCGCGTCGATGGGCGCGCCGCGCATGGACGCGGACACGTCCACCACCAGACAGACCGGAAAGACCGGTGGACGTTCGATATTCGAGAACCGCGACGGCTGGTCCACGGTGAAACCCCCTCCTGCACAACATGTACCGGCGAGTCTGCCACAGCCCCGGCCGGTTATCCCGGCATTTCCGGCGGACGGCGATCGCCCGGCTACCCCAGATGGAGCCCGAATCCGCTGCGCCCCGGCACTTCCCGGCCCGCGCGCAGTCGCAGCGAGGGCAGTTCGTAGTCGCCGCCGTTCTGGGGGCGGTAGGGGATCGGGGCGGTGCCGGCAAGAGTGCGCAGGCGCTGGCGGTACTGCTTGGCGGCCACCGCGAAGTCCTCTTCGGTGCAGCGGTCCGCGCCGTAGACGACGAAGGGCGGGACGACCCGCATACCGGCGTAGTAGAGGATGCCGTGCTGGATGGGGAACAGCAGATCGTCGATGGGGCCGTTCACGCCGCGGTCGGAGTAGTGCGGTTCGCGGCCGCCGATGGTGACCGACAGCATGGCGCGCTTGCCCGCCAAGGTGCCCTCGCCGTAGCGGTCGCCCCATTTCGTGTCGTTGTGTTCGCCGACGCCGTAACCGAATCCGTAGGTGAACACCCGATCCACCCAGCCCTTGAGAATGGCGGGCATGGTGTACCACCAGAGCGGGAACTGCAGGATCACCGTATCGGCCCAGCGCAGTTTGTCCTGTTCCGCATGGACGTCGGGGGTGAGACCACCCGCCTCGAAGGCGCGGCCGGAATCGCGGACGACACGTAGCGGCTCGGAGGCGGCGGGGCCGAAATCGGCGGCGTCCACCAGCGGCTTCCAGTTCATGGCGTAGAGGTCGCTCACCCGTACGTCGTGGCCCGCCTCGGTCAGGGTGGACACCGCCACGTCGGTCAGCGCGCCGTTCAGCGACCGCGGTTCCGGGTGGGCGTGGACGATGAGTGTGTTCATTTCCGCTCCTTCGTGATCGGTCGCCTTCGATCCTGACCGTCGACGAGCACGCTGTTCAGGGACGCTTCTTCCCTCGGTCGAGACTTCCTGGTATCGACAGGGCCACCCTCGCCCGCGCCGGGTGCGGTGATACTGGAGCGATGGACGACCTCGCCGACTTCCTGCGCACCCGCCGCTCCCGCGTCGACCCCGCGACGGTCGGCATCACCACCGATGCCCGCCGCCGGGTGGCGGGACTGCGCCGGGAGGAGGTCGCGCATCTGTCCGGCGTCAGCGTGGATTACTACGTGCGCCTGGAGCAGGGCCGTGCCCGACAACCGTCGACACAGGTGCTCGACGCGTTGGCGGGCGTCCTCGGCCTGGACGAGGTGGAGCGCGAACATCTGCACCGGCTCGCCCGACACCCGCGCCGCCGGGCCCGGACCGCACCGGCGAACGCGCGCCCCCGTCCGGAATTGCTGCGCATGCTGGATCTGGTCGGCGACACCCCGGCCTTCCTGCTGGACCACCGCATGGACGTACTCGCCGGAAACCGTCTGGCCGAACTGCTTTTCGGCCGTCCGCTGCGCCAGTTCAATATCGCCCGCCACATCTTCCTGGATCCCGACGGCCTCGCCCTCTACGCGGCCTGGGAGAAGTGCACGCTCGACACGGTCGGACATCTGCGCCTGGCCGCCGGGAAGTATCCTGACGATCCCGGGCTGGCCTCGCTGATCGGGGAACTCGCCATGGGCAGCGACCGCTTTCGCCGTCTCTGGGCTCGCGCCGATGTGCGCTGCCGCACGCACGGCCACAAGCCCTACACCCATCCCCTGGTCGGCCGCCTCGACCTGCACCAAGAGAACTTCGCCCTTCCCGACGACACCGGCGTGGAACTCATCGTCCTCTCCGCGCCCCCGGGCAGCGAGGCTCACGACAAGCTCAGCATCCTGGCCAGCCTCGGCGCCGAACCGCGTGACGACGCCAGGCAAGCCGCCCGTGCCGAGCGCGACTGATCGCCAGCGGCTGCTGCGAACGATCGAGTGGGATACCGGCGCGTCGCACCGGAATCACGCCATGTACCTCGCCGATGCGCGCGAGCGACCGAGGCCGCCCGGTTGATCTCGGTACCCGTGCGAACGCTCCCGCCGGGAGCCCTCGGATCAGTCTTCCGGCAGCGGGCGGCGAAGCTCGGTGACGGCGATACGGGCGGCCTCCGCGATCGCGGCATCGACAACGGGCAGCACCGGGTCGGCGCGCGCCGCGCGGGTGAAAACCGCCACGGCGACCGGGTATTCGCCCGGGAACTCCACCACGGCGACCTCGTTGCGGATGACGCCGATGGTGCCGGTCTTGCCCGCGACCGACACGCTGCTGTGCGGGAATCCGGCGGCGATGCGGTGCTGCCACACCTGGGCGCGCATGACGGCGCGGGCATAGTCGGTCCGCTCGGAGGAGAGGATGTCGCCGCGCCACAGTGCGTGCAGGAAGCGCGTCATCTCCTCCGGTGTCGTCGCGCTGGTGTAGGACGGGTCGTAGGCCGACACCGACCAGGCTTCGTCGTTGCGCGCCAGCACCGCGAACGCCTCCGCCGTGGTGTGGGTGTCGGTATCGCGAACCAGGCTGCGGTGCAGGTCGGCGGTGCCGCCGATAACGCGGGTCTGAATCAGGCCGAGCTCGTCGAGCAGGTCTTCGACGGCGGCCAGCCCGATCTCGCCGAGCAGGACGTCGGCGGCGGCGTTGTCGGAGACCGTCATCATGGAGGTCGCCAGATCGCGCAGGCTCACGGTCACCGGGTCCCGCAGGGCAGCGATCCCGGTGGGTCCGGGCGTGCAGTCCGACGGCGTCACCGTGATCCGGGCGGTGGGGTCGATCCGGCCCGCGTCGATATGGCGACAGAAGGCGACGAACAGCGGGAGCTTGTACACCGAGGCGACGACCACCCGTTCGTCACCGCCGAGTGAGATCTCGGTGCCGGAGTCGTCGCAGCGACGGGCGTGCAGCCAGCCGCTACAGCCCGCATCGGCGAACACGGCCCGGACGCGCTTCTCGACGTCACCGGTGATCGGTTGCCTCCGTTGGGTATTCGTCATAGCCGCTCCCGGTACAGCACCCGGTCCACGGCGTCGGCGAGGGCGGCGGCTTCCGGCCGGTGGATGACGCGGACGCGTAGCGCCACCGCCTGCGGGGCCAGACGCAGCCAGGCCACGCCCGGTGTGGGAGCCGGGGCGGTGGTGGTGAGCCCGAAGCTGGTCCCGGCGGCGACCGCGGCGAAGACGGCGCGATCATCCGGCGCGGGCACGGTGGGCATGTCCAGGCCGCGTTCGCGCAACAGGTCCAGCACGGTGTCGAAGGCGGGCGGATTGCCCGAGCGCGGCGGACAGGCGAAACTCAACCCCGCCAGCATCGGGAAAGCGGGCCGCTCGGCACCCGCGCTGCGATGCTCCGCGGGCACCACCAGCCAGCGTGGAATCCGTACCACCGGCCGCGCCTCCACCCCGTCCACGAGTGCGGGGTGCTCGATGACGGCGACGTCGTACAGCCCCGCCCGCACATCCGCGACCAGGTCGACGGTGGTGCCGACCGTCGTGGACACCGCCGCGTCGGCCGCGCCCGAGGTGCGCAGCGCCCGCACGCCCGCGGTCACCATGGCGTCGGGCAGCGCCGCGATCGCACCCCAGTGCACCGCCCCGTACGCGTGCGCGATGCGCTGCGATTCGGCCAGCAGCCGATCGGCGTCGTCGACGAGCAGCCGGGCACGGGGGAGCAGTTGCAGCCCGGCCGAGGTGAGTACGGCTCCCTGCCGGGTGCGGTGCAGCAGGTCGACGCCCAGGTGCTGTTCCAACCGCCGCAGGCCCTGCGACAGCGGCGGCTGGGTCATATCCAGCGCGGCCGCCGCCCGGCCGAAATGCCCCTCCTCCGCGACCGAGACGAAGAAGCGGAGATGGCGGATCAGATCCATGCGGCCATTGAACCAGCGGCCCGGCGGCGATCCGCCCGGGCACCACGCCCCGAGACATTCCGCACCGGCTTTCCCATCGCCGTGACCTGCGGCGATATCGAACCCGACTCGCCCGCGCGCGGGCCGGATATTGGCGGGTGCCACCGCGTCGGTGATCTAGTCCGGCGGTGACCTTCTCCACGACATACCGCCGCTCCTCATTCCGCCGATTCGTCGCCGTCGCGGCCGTATCCGCCCTCGTGGTGGTCGGTACGGCCTGCGGTTCCGATACGGGATCCGGGGCCGCGGCGACCTCGAGCGCGACGACGAGCACCGCTGTCGCCGATCCCTTCGCCGCGCTGGAGTCCGAACGGGCCGCCCGGCTCGGCGTGTACGCGGTCGATACCGGTTCCGGTCGGACCGTCGCCTATCGGGACGGTGAACGGTTCCCGATGGCCTCCACCTTCAAGGGGCTGGCCTGCGGGGGGCTGCTGCACCACCACCCGCTGTCCACCGGCTACTTCGATCGGATGGTCCGCATCTCCCGCGACGAGCTCGTCGAGTATTCGCCCGTGACCGAGCAGCACGTGGACACCGGCATGACGGTGGCCGAACTGTGCGAGGCGACGATCACCTGGTCCGACAACACCGCCGGTAACAAGGTGCTCGAATTGCTGGGTGGCCCATCGGGTTTCACCGACTTCCTGCGCTCGATCGGTGACCAGGTGACCCGTCTGGACCGGTGGGAGCCCGAGCTCAACTCCGCCGTGCCCGGTGACGAGCGCGACACCACCACCCCGGCCGCGCTGGCCGCCGACTACCGCGCCCTGGTGCTGGGCGATGTGCTCGGCGAACCCGAACGGGCGCAACTGAAGTCGTGGCTGATCGCCAACAACACCGGTGACAAGCGCATCCGCGACGGGGTGCCCGCGGACTGGACCGTCGGCGACAAGACCGGAACCCCCGCCTACGGTGGCGCGCTGGATGTGGCCATCGCCTGGCCGCCGGGTCTCGCCCCGATCGTGATCGCGGTGCTGACGGGCAAGACCGAGCAGGACGCCGAACCGGACGACGCGCTGGTGGCCGATGCGACGCGGGCGGCGGTCGCGGCGCTGAACTGACGCGGCGAGTGCGCACATCCTAGTGTCGGCGCGCCA
>NZ_JASCXP010000248.1:0-10875 GCF_030010695.1 Nocardia sp. CC201C | reverse complement strand
GGCGCCGAACAGCGTCACCCGCATGAGGCGGATCACCCGGGCGGGCGGGCAGATCCGCGGGTCGTCGCCGAACACCCGGCCCAGATCCACCACCAGCCCGAAGGCGGCGTGCACCAGAATCCGCGCCTCGCTCTCGGACAGTTCCGGACGCACCGCCACCAGCAACCGCACCCATTCCGCCACGATGAGCCGCTGGATATTGCGCAGCACCGTCCGCTCCTCCGGCGATACGTGCCCGAACTCCGCGTAGTAGACGTAGGTCAGCTCACGTTCGGCGAACGAGCCGCCGACATAGAGGTCGATGAGTGTGGTCAGGGCTTCGGCGGGGCTCGACGAGGAAGCCGTCGCCGGGCCGATCGCCCCCGACACCCGATCGGCCGCCCGGCGGAAGGCGGCGGCGAGCAGATCGCTCTTGGAGCGGTAGTACCGGTACACCGCCGAGGCCGCCGACAGATCCGCGGCCGAGGCGATGTCCTCCATGCTCACGTTCGGGTACCCGCGCTCGTGGAACAGCTCCACCGCCTTGCGCAGCAGCAGTTCGTGTTTGAACGACTGCGGGATCTCCGCCGCCCGCATCGGTTCGACAGTGTCGGCGGGCGGCGGCAATTCGCAGTCGATCACCTGGTAGCAGGTCGAGAGCAGCAGTGCGGTAAGCGCTTTGGCGGGCATGGCGGCATGGTGATCGCCGATGCTGGTGATGATGCTGAACAGTGCGGCGGCCCGCACCGCGCGGTCGTGGCCGTCCAGCTCCGGCCGCACCTCGCCGATCAGGCCGCGCACGATCGCCACCGCCTCGGCGAACTGCTCGTTCAGCGTCGCGCGGTCGGTGTCGTCGAGGTAGCGGCCTTCCCACCGGGTCAGCGCCACGGTGGCGCGGTTGGCGATGGTGTCGGCGATGAGCGACTCCAGTACCCGGGTCAGCCGCTGGTGCGGCGTCCAGTCGGCGGCGTCCTCGGGGAGGGTGACCGCGGTGACGGTCAGCTGCCCCAGGCGCAGCAACTCCTCCCGGAACAGCGCGTACTTGCTCGGATAGTGCCGGTAGAGGGCGGCGGAGCTGATGCCGAGGCGGGCCGCGATGTCCTCCATGGAGACACCGTGATAGCCGAGCGAGCCGAAGGCGGCCGCCGAGGTGGCGGCGATCTGGGCGCGCCGGTTCTTGGGCCGTCGGCGGATCACGCGTTCGGGTGCGGCCGCGGAAGCGTCGTCGCGTTCGGCACGGGTCTTGCGACGCTCCTCTACGTTCATGTCGCCATGGTAGCGACCAGCGCCTTTGTCGCCGTGCAGGGTTGGTCTTCCGAATTGTGATCTCCTCGGCGCGAGCATTATTCGCCGTCGCGGCCGATCCGCCCCGTAGTCTGCATGGGCACGATCGCGAGGAACGGAGCCGCTATGCGCGGGGTGGAGGTGGAGCGCACTATTCCAGCGCCCATCACCGATGTGTTCGACTGGCTCACCGATGTCACCAACTTCCAGCGGGTGCCCTGGGTCAGACGGGTCACGCTGGTGCGGCCCGGCGACACCAACGGCAACGGGGTGGGCGCGGTGCGGCTGATCGTCACGCCGCTCATGCGGCTCACCGAGGAGATCGTCGAGTACACCCCGCCGACCCGGATGCGCTACCGCGTGCTCTCGTCCGTGCCGCGGCTGCGCACCCAGGACGGCAAGCTGGAGCTGTCCGAGCACGCCGAGGGCACGCTGGTGAACTGGTATTCCACCTTCGAGGTGGACAACCGGTGCCCGAAGCTGTCTACCCGCGCCTACCTGCCGCTGGTGCGTGGCGGATTCCATCTCGTACTGCGCACCGCCGCAAAGGAATTGCGCGGAGAGTAGGGCTACTCCGCGGGCACCAGCGTGCCCGCGAGGTGGTCGTGCGCCACCTGGCAGTGCAGTCGCACGCCGGTGACCAGCGTGTCGTCGTCGGCGTAGAAGTGCGGGTTGTGGTTCATGTACATGCCCCGACCGCCCGGGGTGGGGCGTGGGCAACCGGTGGCCGGGTCCAACTCGACGTCCTGCACCCCGAGGGTGACGTAGAGCCCGCCGTAGGTGTTGACGAATTCCGAGACGTCGTCGTAGCCGAGGGTCGGCGGGATCGGCAGTACGCGCTCCGCGCCCGCCACCCGCCGGAAGGTCGGCAGCGCCGGCTCCATCCATTCTCGGCGGTTGTCCACGGCGGGCACGTCCTGGAGGAATTCCACCGTCGACGCGCAGTTGTACGCCTGGGCGGTGTGGGTGGCGAGCGTGTCCAACCGCTTCCGCACCTCCGCCATATCCGCCTCGACCGTGCAGCGGATGGTGCCCCACAGCGTGACCGTCTGGCCCACGATATTGAACCGCCCCACATCCTCCACATGGCCGATGGTCACGGTGATCGGGTCGAAAGCGTTGACCTGCCGGTAGATCTGGCCGATGCCGGTGATGATCGCACCGGCGGCGGGCATGGGATCGATGCCCATCCACGGCGTGGACCCGTGCACCTGCTGTCCGGTGAGGACGATCTTCACCAGGCACGACGCACCGAATTGGTTGCCGACCCGGTATCCGATGCAGCCCTTGGGCAGCGGCACCACGTGGAAGCCGAACGCCATGGTGGGCACCGGATTCGCGAAGACGCCTTCGGCCAGCATCTCGCGGGCACCGCCCTTCTCCTCCGGCGGCGGCCCCTCCTCGGCGGGCTGGAAGACGAAAAGCACGGTGCCCGAAAGTTTTTCGCGAGCCTTGGCGAGTACGGTGGCCGCGCCCATGAGCATGGCGGTATGGCAGTCGTGCCCGCAGGCGTGCGACACCGGGAACGGGCCACCCGGATAGTCCTCGTCCACCACCCGCGAGGCGAACGGCACCCCGCACTCATCCGGCACCGGCAGCGCGTCGATATCGGCGCGCAGGGCGACCACCCGATCACCCGGCCGCCCACCCCGCAGCACACCCACCACGCCGTGCCCCGCGATACCGGTGCGCACCTCGTCGAGCCCCAGCGACCGCAGGTGATCGGCGATGAGCCGCGCGGTCTCACGCTCCCGATTGGACAGCTCCGGATGCTGATGCAGATGCCGTCGCCACCGCACCACCCGATCGGCCACCGCCGCCGCGGCGGCATCGAGTTCGGCGTAGATCCCGTCGGTCGTCATAGCGCCTCCGTTCACATGGGTAACCAGATGATAGCTACACCCGACGGTCGGAGCTGAGTAGTCGGTCAGGCATGCGGTGCCGCATCGGCGGAGAGCGCCTACTCCAGGGCGGCCAGGGCCATGCGGCGCAGGATGGGGCGGGCTCGGGAGGCCATGGTCGCGGGGGCGCTGTGCGGGGTGGAGTTGATGAGGCCGAAGGTGGCGTGTGCCTGGACGCGGGCGGCGGGTTCGGGGAGGTCGGGGTGCAGCTCGCGCAGGACGGCCACCCAGACCTCGACGTACTGGCGCTGGGTGCGGCGGACCTGGCGGCGCGCCGCTTCGGGCAGGTTCTCGAGGTCGCGGTCCTGGATGCGGATGAGCTCCGGGTCGCCGAAGGCGAAGTCGAGGTGGAAGTCGACCAGGGCGGTGAGCGCCGCGCGCGGGGTGGGGGCGTCGGCGACGACCGCGCGGCCGCCGTCGAGCAGGCGCTGGCTGATGCCGACCAGTAGCTCGACCAGCAGCGCCTCCTTGTTGGGGAAGTGGCGGTACACCGCGGGGCCGCTGATTCCCGCCGCCGCGCCGAGGTCGTCGAGCCGCATGCCCAGGAATCCGCGATCGGCGATCAGCCGGGCCCCGGCCTCCAGCAACTGCTGTCGCCGCTGGGCTTTGAGCTGCTCGCGACGGGTGAGAGTCACGGGTTCGGTGCTGCTCACCGCGCACTCCCTTCATCGGATCTGGACAACTCAGTTAGTGAAGATTATCTTATTTCTCAGTTATCGGCGATTAACTGATCGAACAGGATGACGTGATGACGGTGACCGAACGAGCCCGCGTGGACAACCGGTCCGCGCACTTGGCGCTGGTCGAGGACCTGCGGGCGCGGCTGGCGGCCAATGCGCTGGGCGGACCGGAGAAGGCGCGGGAGCGGCACCTGGCCCGCGGCAAACTGCTGCCCCGGCAGCGGGTGGATCAGCTGCTGGATCCGGGCTCGCCGTTCCTGGAGCTCGCCCCGCTCGCCGCCACCGGCATGTACGACGACGAATGCCCGGGCGCGGGCGTGATCGCGGGCATCGGCCGGGTATCCGGCCGGGAATGCGTGGTGGTCGCCAATGACGCGACCGTGAAGGGCGGCACCTACTACCCGCTCTCGGTGAAGAAGCACCTGCGCGCCCAGGAGGTCGCCGCGCAGAACCATCTGCCCTGCGTCTATCTGGTCGACTCCGGCGGCGCGTTCCTCCCCAAACAGGACGAGGTCTTCCCGGACCGCGAGCACTTCGGCCGCATCTTCTTCAACCAGGCCACCATGAGCGCCAAGGGCATCGCCCAGATCTCCGCGGTCATGGGCTCCTGCACCGCGGGCGGCGCGTACGTGCCCGCCATGAGCGATGAGACCGTCATCGTCCGCGAGCAGGGCACCATCTTCCTGGGCGGTCCGCCGCTGGTGAAGGCCGCCACCGGTGAGGTGGTGACCGCGGAGGAACTCGGTGGCGGCGAACTGCACTCCAAGATCTCCGGCGTCACCGACCATCTCGCGGAATCCGATCAGGACGCGCTGCGCATCGTCCGCGAGATCGTGGCGACCCTCGGCCCCAAGCACGCCACCCCGTGGGAGGTCGCGCCCACGGTGGACCCCATCGCGCCGCAGGATGAGCTGTACGACGTCGTCCCGACGGATCTGCGCACCCCGTACGACGTCCGGGAGGTCATCACCCGCATTGTCGACGGCGGCGAATTCTCCGAATTCAAGGCCGAATACGGCAAGACCCTGGTCACCGGCTTCGCCCGCATCCACGGCCACCCGGTGGGCATCGTGGCCAACAACGGCGTGCTGTTCGCCGAATCCGCGCTCAAGGGAGCGCATTTCATCGAGCTGTGCGACAAGCGCACCATTCCACTGGTGTTCCTGCAGAACATCACCGGCTTCATGGTGGGCCGCGACTACGAGGCGGGCGGCATCGCCAAGCACGGCGCGAAGATGGTGACCGCCGTGGCCTGCGCGCGGGTGCCGAAGCTGACCGTGGTGATCGGCGGTTCGTACGGCGCGGGCAACTACTCCATGTGCGGGCGGGCGTACTCGCCGCGCTTCCTGTGGATGTGGCCCAATGCCCGCATCTCCGTCATGGGCGGTGAGCAGGCCGCCTCGGTGCTGGCGACGGTGCGCGGCGATCAGCTCGACGGCAATGGTCAGCCCTGGTCGGAGGAGGATCAGGAGGCGTTCAAGGCCCCGATCCGCGCCCAGTACGAACACCAGGGCCATCCCTACTATTCGTCCGCGCGGCTCTGGGACGATGGCGTCATCGCTCCCGCCGATACCAGAACCGTGCTCGGCCTTGCCCTTTCGGTGTGCGGTCAGGCCCCCATCGAACCCGTTTCCTACGGCGTCTTCCGGATGTGACCACCATGATGAACACAGCCCACCCCGTCGCCTTCGACACCGTGCTGGTGGCCAACCGCGGCGAGATCGCGGTCCGGGTCATGCGCACGCTGCGGGCCATGGGAATTCGCTCGGTCGCGGTCTACAGCGACGCCGACGCCGACGCCCGCCACGTGCGCGAGGCGGATACGGCGGTGCGTCTCGGTCCGGCCCCCGCCCGTGAGTCCTACCTGGATATCGACAAAGTGGTGGACGCGGCCGTGCGCTCCGGCGCGCAGGCGGTCCATCCGGGATACGGCTTCCTGTCCGAGAATTCGGCCTTCGCGGCGGCGCTGGAGGCGGCCGGTATCGAATTCCTCGGACCGCCCGCCCGCGCCATCGAGATCATGGGCGACAAGATCGCGGCCAAGACCGCGGTCTCCGCCTTCGGGGTGCCGGTGGTCCCCGGCATCGCGCGGCCCGGCCTCACCGACGCCGAATTGATCGAGGCGGCAACCGATATCGGCTACCCGGTACTGGTGAAGCCCTCGGCGGGCGGCGGCGGCAAGGGTATGCGCCTGGTGACGGAGCCGGAGCAGCTGCCCGCCGCACTGGTCTCCGCCCGGCGCGAGGCCGGTGCCGCCTTCGGCGACGACACCCTGTTCCTGGAGCGCTTCGTCACCCGCCCCCGCCATATCGAGGTGCAGATCCTCGCCGACCGGTACGGCCACATCCTGCATCTGGGCGAACGCGAATGCAGCCTGCAACGACGGCACCAGAAGGTGATCGAGGAAGCGCCCTCGCCGCTGCTGGACGCCGCCACCCGCGCCCGCATCGGCGCGGCGGCCTGCGCCACCGCACGCAGCGTGGACTACGTCGGCGCGGGCACCGTCGAGTTCATCGTCTCCGCCGACAAGCCCGACGAGTTCTTCTTCATGGAGATGAACACCCGCCTCCAGGTCGAGCATCCGGTCACCGAAATGGTCACCGGCGTGGATCTGGTGGAATGCCAGGTGCGCATCGCGGCCGGGCAGAAGCTGTTCGTGAACCAGGACGACATCAAGCTGACCGGGCACGCCATCGAGGCGCGCGTCTACGCCGAGGATCCGGGCCGCGACTTCCTGCCCACCGGCGGTACGGTGCTGGCGCTCGCCGAACCGGACGGCACCGGCGTGCGGGTGGATTCGGGGCTGCGCGTCGGCACCGTGGTGGGCAGTGACTACGACCCCATGCTCTCGAAGGTCATCGCCCACGGCGGCGACCGCCGCGCCGCGCTGGCCAGACTCGATGCGGCCCTGGCGGATACGCAGGTGCTCGGGGTGCGCACCAATGTCGATTTCCTGCGCTTCCTGCTCGCCGACGCCGATGTGGTCGCGGGCGAGCTGGACACGGCGCTGCTGGACCGCCGGGCCGGTGACTTCGTGCCCGCGCCCGTGACCGACAGCCAGTTCATCGCCGCCGCCAGCTATCTGTGGCTGCGCCGCTGGCCGCGTGCGGCCGGTGACCTGTGGCCGCCCGCGGCCCGTGATCTGTGGGAGATCCCGTCCGGCTGGCGCATCGGCGGCACCGCTGCGACCGTGCTGCGGCTCAGCGGTGGCGATCGGACCGCGCACGTCTGTTTCACCGGTACGCCCGAGCGGGCCGAGGTCCGGGTGGAGGACGGCGAGAAGGTCACGCTCACGGCCGAACTCGACGGCACCCCGGCGGACGGCGGGCAGTGGCTCACTCTCGTCCTGGACGGGGTGCGCACCCGCCACCGGATCGCCGAGCGGCACGGCCACCTCTGGCTGGCCGACCGCACCGGCGTCGCGCAGCTGCGCGAGGTGGCCGAGGCCGACGTGCGCGGCGCGGTCGAACATGTCGGCGACGCCGAAATCCTCAGCCCCATGCCGGGTTCGGTCATCGCCGTGCCCGTCACCGCCGGCGCGGAGGTGACCGCCGGAACCACCGTCGTGGTGGTCGAGGCCATGAAGATGGAGCATTCGCTCACCGCCCCCATCGACGGCCGGGTCGAACTGCTGGTCGAGGCGGGCGATCAGGTGAAGGTAGATCAGCCGCTCGCGCGTGTGGTGCCCGCGGGCGAGTCAGTTTCGGAAGGACACAGCGCATGACCGACTTCCTCGCCACCGGATCGCTTCCGGACGAGTACCGCGACCTCGCGCACACCGTGCGGGATTTCGCCAACCAGGTGGTCGCACCCGTCGCGGCGAAACACGATGCCGAGCACAGCTTCCCGTACGAGGTTGTCGCGGGCATGGCCGAGATGGGCCTGTTCGGCCTGCCGTTCCCCGAGGAGTACGGCGGCATGGGTGGCGACTACTTCGCGCTGTGCCTGGCCCTCGAGGAACTCGGCAAGGTCGACCAGAGCGTCGCCATCACGCTGGAGGCCGGTGTCTCCCTGGGCGCCATGCCCGTCTACCGCTTCGGCAACGACAAGCAGAAGCAGGAGTGGCTGCCGCAGCTCACCAGCGGTCGCGCGCTGGCCGCCTTCGGGCTCACCGAACCGGGCGCGGGCAGCGACGCGGGCGGCACCCGCACCACCGCCGTACTCGACGGCGACGCCTGGGTGATCAACGGCTCCAAGCAGTTCATCACCAACTCCGGGACCGATATCACGCGGCTGGTCACGGTGACCGCGGTGACCGGTCAGGTGGAGGGCAAGAAGCGGATTTCCACCATTCTGGTGCCCACCGACACGCCGGGTTTCGTGGCCGAACCCGCGTACAACAAGGTCGGCTGGAACGCCTCCGACACCCATCCGCTGAGCTTCACCGATGTGCGGGTGCCCGCCGAGAACCTGCTCGGCGAGGAGGGTCGCGGTTACGCCAACTTCCTGCGCATTCTGGACGAGGGCCGGATCGCCATCGCGGCGCTGTCGGTCGGTGCGGCGCAGGGCTGCGTGGACGAGAGCGTGCGCTACGCCAAGGAGCGCGAGGCGTTCGGCCAGCGGATCGGCCGGAATCAGGCCATTGCCTTCAAGATCGCGCGCATGGAGGCCCGCGCGCACGCCGCTCGCACCGCCTACTACGACGCCGCCGCGCTCATGCTCGCCGGAAAACCGTTCAAGAAACAGGCTTCGATCGCGAAACTCGTCGCCAGCGAGGCCGCCATGGACAATGCCCGCGACGCCACCCAGATTTTCGGCGGCTACGGCTTCATGAACGAATATGCTGTGGCGCGGCACTATCGCGACAGCAAGATCCTGGAAATCGGTGAGGGCACCACGGAGGTGCAGTTGATGCTGATCGGGCGAGAGTTGGGATTGTGAGCGCCGAACCGAACGACGACATCCGCCGCGTCGTGCAGCGCGGCCTGTGGTTCGACGAGTTCGAGACCGGTGTGGTGTACGAGCATCGGCCGGGCCGCACCATTACCGAGGCCGACAATGTGCTGTTCACGACGCTGACCATGAACACGCAGGCGCTGCATCTGGACGCCGCGTTCGCCGACGCGCTGCCGCCCTTCCACCAGCGTCTGGTGAATTCCATGTTCACCTTGTCCACACTGGTTGGTTTGTCTGTCACGCAGTTGACGCAGGGCACCATTGTGGCCAACCTCGGCTTCTCCGATATCGCCTTTCCGAAACCGCTTTTCCACGGCGACACCCTGTACGCCGAAACCGTGGTCACCGACAAACGGGAATCCAAGAGCCGCCCAGGGGAGGGGATCGTGACCTTCGCGCATACCGGGCGGAATCAGCACGGCGATATCGTCGCCACCGCGGTCCGGAAGACACTGGTACGGAAGCAGACACCGGCATGAGCGGTCAGGCGCGGAGGAAGCAGTGGAGCGTCGCCACGCGGCGCTCCGTTCAGGCCCGAAGGGATACGGCATGAGCAATCCGGGGACCGGCTGGGAGATGGCGGGACCGGCGTGGCTGTTCTGCCCCGCCGATCGACCCGAGCGGTACGCCAAAGCCGCCGCCGCGGCCGATGTGGTGATCATCGACCTGGAGGACGGGGTCGCCGAGGCCGACAAGGCCGCGGCCCGAGAGGCGCTCATCGCGACACCGCTGGATCCGGACCGCACCGTCGTCCGGGTGAATGCCGCGGGCACGGTCGAGCACATGCTCGATCTCGTCGCCGTGGCCCGCACGGACTACCGACGTCTCATGCTGCCCAAATGCGAATCGGCGGAACAGATCACCACGCTCGCCGACTACGAGGTGATCGCGCTGGTGGAATCGCCGCTGGGGGCGTTGGCGGTGGGCCGGGCGGTCATGGCGCGCAACGCCATCGGCGTCATGTGGGGCGCGGAGGATCTGGTCGCGGGCCTGGGCGGCAATTCCAGCCGGCACGCCGACGGCAGTTACCGCGATGTGGCCCGGCATGTGCGCTCGCAGTCGCTGCTGGCGGCCAAGGCGTACGGCAAACTCGCGCTCGACTCGGTGTATCTCGATATTCCGGACCTCGATGGCCTCGCGGCGGAAGCGCTCGACGCGGTGGCCGTCGGTTTCGACGCCAAGGTCGCCATTCACCCGAGTCAGGTACCGGTGATCCGCCGCGCCTACGCGCCCACCGGCGCGGAGATCGACTGGGCGCGAAGGTTGCTCGCGGAGGTGCCGAATCACCGCGGAGTCTTCACCTTCGAGGGCAGGATGGTGGACGCACCCGTGCTCCGGCACGCCGAGCGCATCGTGCGCCGGGCACAGGGTGCCGACAGCGCGAACGTGGCGTCGTAGGAGGTAGTGGTGGAACCGCAGTGGGTGCCGAGCGAAGCGGATATCGCGTCGGCCAGAGTCACCGATTTCGCACGGTTCGTCGAACGTCGCGCGGGGGTGTCCGTACCGGACTACCGGGCGCTGTGGCAGTGGTCGGTCGACGACCTGCCGGGATTCTGGAAGTCGCTGTGGGAGTACTTCGACCTCGGTGATGCGCCGGGCGAGGTGCTGGCCTCAACGGATATGCCCGGGGCGCAATGGTTTCCGGACGTCCGGCTCAATTACGTCGATCAGGTGCTGCGGCAGGCGCGCACCGACCGGCCCGCCATCCTCGCGGTGAGCGAGGATGCCGAGATCGTCGAGATCTCCTGGACGGAACTGGTTTCCCGAACCGTCGCCTTCGCGCACACCCTGCGCGAACTGGGTGTCGGGCCGGGCGATCGAGTCGTCGGCTACCTGCCGAACATCCCCGAGGCGGTCATCGCCTTCCTGGCCACCGCCAGTCTGGGCGCGGTGTGGAGCGCCTGCGGGCAGGACTATTCGGCTCGCGCCGCGCTGGATCGGCTGGGGCAGCTGGAGCCGGTCGTGCTGGTGACCGCCGACGGCTACCGCTACGGCGGCAAGGAACACGACAAGTGCGAGGAGATCGAGGGGCTGCGCGGCGGGCTGCCCTCACTGCGGTCGACCGTGCTGGTATCGCGCCTGGGCCGCTCGGTGCCCGGGGCGCTGCCGTGGGACTCCATCGGGCTGGGACAGGC
>NZ_JASCXP010000247.1:0-10889 GCF_030010695.1 Nocardia sp. CC201C | reverse complement strand
ATCTTCGGACTGTCCGCCTTCGATATCGAGATCAACGGTTCCGGCGGACTGGTCGCCGAAATGGATACCGAATCCGGTGGCCGCGGTGCGCCGTACGCCCTGTTCACCTTCCTGCAGGAGTTCCCGCTACCCACTCTCATGGTGGCGCTGGCGGTCCTGATCGTGGTCATCTTCTTCACCACCTCCTCGGACTCGGCGTCACTGGTCGTCGACATGCTGTGCACGGGCGAGCAGGAGAAGAAGAGCCCGGTGCGGCAGCGCGTGTTCTGGGCGATTCTGGAGGGCGTGGTCGGGGCCACGCTGCTGGTCGCCACGGTGGGAGCCAGCGGGTTGGCGGCGCTCCAGCAGACCATCACCATCGCCGGTCTGCCCTTCCATGTGCTGACCTTCTTCATGATGTGGGCGCTGGTGCGCGCCCTGCGACGGGATGTCGATGTGGTCGAGGTGCGCCCCCGTGCACCCGCTGCCGGCCCCTCGCTACCGAAAGCGTCGGCGGACGAACCGCCTGCGGCGGAGAAGGCTTCCCCGGACCACGACTGAGGGTGGTGCCGATATCAGATCGACGTCCAGCCAGTTGCCACGGTAAAGCGCCACGCTTTACCGTGGTGGCATGGCGAAACTGAACATCAGCCTCCCGGACTCGACCGCCGAGGCCTTGCGCGCGAGCGCGCAGGGCAACGTCAGTGCCGAAATCAACCGGGCCGTCCTGCAGCGGCTCGCGGACAAGGAGATGCGGCGCATCGCCGCCCACGAGACGGCGAACCCGCCGGAGCACAGTGATGCCGACCTGCTGCGCATCGGCATGGGCCTGCCTCTGTGAGGGAGCTGCGCCAGGGCGACATCTACACCATCGCTGCCGGTGACGGCGATCTGACGGTGGTGATCGTCGATGGTCCGGCACTGCTGCGCCATCGGGATGTCGCCGTGGCGGTGCCGGTGGTCGCGGCCGGGGAAATGCCGGAGGGGCTGCGGATCTTCTCGGTGGGATGGGATGAGGGCCGGGTGCTCGCGGTGCACCGGTTCATCCCATGCGTGCGCGCTGTGCTGGAGTCCGGGACCTATGACGGAACGGTGACCCAGGAAGTGCTCGACTTCATCAAGATGGTGCTCGCCGTCAGGTTCGACCTGTAGCGATCACGTCCCTCCGCCCGGCCGAGGACATCCAGGCGCGCTACTCCAACCTGCTGACACAGCTCGCTCTGTTGACCATGCGCGATGCCTTCGCCTTCCAGCCCACCGAGCTGATCAGGGAACGTCGTTGTCGGCCGGACATCGCGGCGCAGAGAATAGGCGGTTCCGCCGCCTGAGGCGAAGTCGTGATCAGCGCTGAACGCGAAAGTCCCCGACCGGAGCCGGGGACTTTTATGTGTAACTGTAGGTTACATATACTCTGTGTCCGGAGGGGGACTTGAACCCCCACGCCCTAATACGGGCACTAGCACCTCAAGCTAGCGCGTCTGCCATTCCGCCACCCGGACCGGTGGTGCTCAGCAAGGTTATCGGATCGGACCGTATCGACCAAATCGGCCCCGAGCGGGGCGGGTGGCGCCGGTGGAGCGGTGGTCGGGAGTGGTTGCCGCCGGGTCGGATTGCGTGGCGACCGGGCGGCCCCCCGAGGCTGACGGTATTGGTGGCGAGGGGTCGCCACCATCCGTCCGGTTGACGCCGGGCGTCAGTTGTTGAGCGCCTCCAGCAGTGCGGCGCGCTGGCGCGAGCCCAGACCACCGATGCGGCGGTCGGCCGGGATCTCGGCCTCGTCCATCAGCTTGGCCGCCTTGACCGGGCCGATGCCCGGCAGCGCCTTGATGACGGCGGCGACCTTGGTCTTCTTGACCAGGTCTTCCTTATCGGCGCGCTTGAGCACCTCGGCCAGGCTGACCGAGCCCTTCTTGACCTGCGCGATGAGCTCCGAACGAGCCTTGCGAACAGCGGCGGCCTTGGCCAGCGCCTCGGAGCGTTGTTCGGGGGTCATGGTAGGCAGAGCCATATGTAGTTCCCTTTCACTCGTCGCTGGTACGTCGGCGTCGATTCAACATCACGACTGGCCGGGCGCAAGTTCGACACACCGCGCGGACCTGGGAGTCTCGTATGGGCGTGTCGGTGCGGGTGCGGCGGCCGGGGCGGGTGGGGACGGCATTTCAGGTGGGGTTGACGGGAAATCGGCGGGTCCACATGATCATCGAAAAGTGCAGGGGTAACTGATCTTTCGCTGATCACCGCCCCGACCGCGACCGGCCGTTCGGACTGCGCGGACAGGCGACCAGCCGTTTGCTGGCGACCTCTCCTGGCAAATGCGGAACATACCGGCGGGCGGTGGTACTACGGTGTGCCGGTATCGCGACGAGCACCGGTGGAAGGCGGGCGCATGAGCAGGTCGTATCCGTACGCCGAGTGGAGAAGCACGGCGCCACCCCTGGCGGACCGATACGACAGCGCCGAACCCCTGGCATGGAACGGCCGCACCGTGTACCCGGTGCACAGCGAACCGCTCGACACCGATCCGTGCATCGTCACGCTCACCCTGCGCTCGTCCGCACCGCCGGAGGGCGTGCGCAGCCTCGGCGTCGGACTGTCCGTGACCGGTGGGCACGTCGTACTGGACGGGCGGCGGCTGCCCGGCGTCGATGTCTGGAGCGACGCCATGACCGGGGGAGTCGCTCTGCGGCTGTGCCGCACCGACGGCACGGGATCGTTCTCGCTCACCCCCGTCTGGGTCGACGACACCGACACCACCGTGTCCTGGACCGGCAACTACGGCATGCTCGTCGAACGCACACCCGCCGCCACGGTGCTGCGGTGCAGCACCGGCGTCGGCGCGCCGAACTTCACCGAACTCGTCGTGGAACTGTGCACCGGCACCGCCGCCGCCCTCCCCGAACCCCGCCCGGCCGCCGACGCCAGCCGCTACCGCGACGCCCTCTACGACCTGGGCGTGGCCATGCACGGGCGCGGCGAGGAAGACCAGGCGTGCCAACTGTGGACCCAGGCCGCCGGATTCGGCCATATCGGAGCCGCCTGGGATCTCGGCGTCGTTCGCTACCGCCGCGGCGAGTACGCCGACGCCGCGCACTGGTGGCGGATGGCCGCCGACCACGGCGACGCCCGCGCCATGAGCGGACTCGCCGAAGTGCTGGAACGGATGGGCAACAGCAGCGAAGCCCGCGTCTGGCGCGCCGCCTGCGCCGCCGAATCCCCCGGCCACCGCCCCTGAACCGACACTCCGCCGCGCGCGGGGCGACGTAGCGGCCACGACGCGCCGTTCGGCCGGGGCCCCGCGACACACCGCCGCGCGGATGGTGCGGTCCTCGCACGTCGCCGCCGCTTCCCCGCGCGGCGTGCGCGCACGCGTGGGTGCGGTGCGTTTACGCTGGCGGGCGATCGCGGCGGGACCCCACCGCCGCGCGGTGAACCAGAGGAACGAACATGAAGACCACGACGACGGCCGCCGCGGCGGTCCTCGTTCTCGGCGTCGCCCTGCTCAGCGGCTGCTCCGACGTCGAGCGCGCCCTCAACAAGGGCGGCGACACCAAGTGCAGCGACTATCTCGCGCAGGACGCCGACACCCAACGCGTCACCGTCACCAAATTCATCAAGCAGCAGACCAATACCGAGAACGAGCCCACCGGCACCTCGGTCGACTTCACCATGGCCGCGGTCCAGGCCCTGTGCTCGGTGCAGGCCAATGCCGACACCCCGATCAAGAACGCCGATATCGCGGGGATCTTCTTCAACAAATGACCGGCGCGGGCACGGGTCCACCGTGCCCGGCTACGTCAGCGGGGTGAGGCGGATGACGACGCCGCCCTGTTGCCAGGTCTGGTAGATGTCGGCTTTGCAGGGGGAGCCGTCGGGGTTGTAGCCGATGCCGTTGAAGGCGGCGTTCTGCTTGTTGTCGCGGGCGACGATCTCGAACAGCTCCATGACCGACCGCTCGTCCTCGGCGACGTCGGCGATCATCGGCGTGGGGGAGCCACCCCGGGAAACCTCCACGGGGACATTGCCGCGCAGATTCTTGACCCAGGGCCGCAGATTGGTGCCCACGAGGAGTTGCCCGTCGTGACGGGTGTAGGCGATGGGGATGTCGTAGACCCTGCCGGACTTTCGGCCCTTCACATGCAGGGTGGCCAGCCGCTTGCCGACGAGTCCGGACAGCAGCGGGACCCGCAGCAGCCCGCGAACGACGCTGTTGAAGAGGTCCTGGCGTTTGCCGATCGGCCGCGGGCCGTCGGTGGTCGGCGTTCCGTAGGGGTTCTCGGACGGTGTGGTCATCGCCGCGCTCCTGTGCGAAATCGGTTCGGACGCAACCCGGTATCACGCCCACGACCGGTGTGCGCCGGTGTGCGCAGCGATTGTCGGCGCGATGGTTTTGTGATCAAGTAGGGGCACGGAGTGATCCGGTTCATCGGGGAACGGGGAATGATATGAGTGCCAGAGCCGAACTCGAGCGGGAATTGGGTGGGCCGCTGGCCTCGCTCGACGCGCTGTCGGAGGCGGAGATCGCCGATCTGCTGGAGCTGTTCAAGCAGGCGCAGCGGACCGAACAGGCCGCCATGGTGGAGGCCGTCGACAAGACCGTCAGCGCGCTGCCGTGGCCGTTGAAGACCGCGGCCAAGAAGATCATGTTCGGGAATCGGTTGGGCTGATGAGTGATCTGGTCACCCGGGCGCAGACCATCCTGCTGGCCCGGACGCTGCACGTACCCGCGGAACGACTGACCCATCTGGAGAAGCTGGGCGCACAGGGGTTGCACGAACTGCAGGAACGCATGGCGCGCGTCATCTTCGACCGGCACAATGCCACCTTCTCGCGGCTGAGCATGCTGGTACCGGTTGTCCCGCTCAGCATTTCACTGCCGCTGGTGCAGCGGCTGGTGCCGCCGGTGATGGCCGGTCGCGCGGCGGGCGCGATCGGCGTGGACCATCCGCGCAAGGCGGTCGAGGCGCTCGACATCCTCGATCCGGCCTATGCCGCCGACGGCGCGCCATACATGGACCCGCACACGGTGGGACGGCTCGCCGATGTCGCGCCGCCGCAACCGGTGGTGCGCATCGTCAACGAGATCCTGCGGCGGCGCGACTACATCACCGCCGGGCCGTTCCTCGCCTACGCCACCCCGCAGTTGATCGAAGCTGTCGAACACGGGGTGCACGACGACGAGGGGCTCATCCGGTCGGCGGCCTACTCGTATTCGGGCGAGAGCATCAGCGTCATCGTGCGGCATCTGCTGGACGGCCCGACACAGCGCATCCCCCGGCTGATCCAGACCATCGTGAGCGGGCCCGCCGAACTGCGGCTGGCGGCGCTGTCGGTGTTCGCGCGCACCGACTCCGACGTGATCGCCGCCATCGGCGACATCCTCTTCGAGGTCGGCACGCCCGAGGAGATCGCGGACCTCGTCACCACCTTCGTGGCGGCCGAGGCGGTGCCGGAGACCCTGCGGTTCATCGCCCACCTGAACCCCGCGGCGCTGGCGGTGCTGGCGGGCAATCCGATCATGCGCGACACCGCCACCGTCACGACCGTCGTCGACGTGCTGGACGGGTGCGCCGAACACGACCAGTGGCGGGGCCTGTTGGCGCTGGCCGAACACGTCGAGCCGGACACCGCCCGTCGCATCGGCACCCGACTCGGCGACTTCGACATCGCGACGCTCGCGCGGCTCCCGGCCGTCACCGGCGCGACCGAGCTGTGGCCGCCGCTGCTGCGGGTGTTGGCCGCCGCCGAGGCCAGCGCGCAGTCCCGCATCGGCGAAACCTGGTCGACGCTGCCGGAACCGGAACGCCGCGGGGTGGAGCAGCGGATCCGCGAGCACGAGCTGGACGAGGAACTCACGGCACTGACCGCCACCCTGCACCTGGTGCACTGACGACGGTGGCCGCAGCCGTGTCGGCTGTGGCCGTATCGTTTGCCGCCTGCGCGGCCGTGTCGGCCACCGCCCGGATGCGTGTGTGCGGTCTGCACCCTTTCGAGTGCGGACCGTACAGCCGCTGACACGCTCCCGGCGGGCACTTCGGCGTCGGGCGCTTCGGCGTCGGGCGCTTCGGCGTCGGGCGCTTCGGCGTCGGGCGCTTCGGGTTCAGCGCAGTTGGGTGACGGTGTGCTCGAAGGCGAGCGCACCGTGCCCGTCGGCGACCTGGCGGTCGATGAGATTGCGCAGCGGCGCGATGACATCCAAGGCCACACCGGCGTCCCGGCTGGCGCGGGCGATGGCGTCGACGGCGGCCTTCTGGAAGGCCAGGTGCTGGACGTCGGCGCGGAAGTCACCGGAGTCGATGGTGCGGCCGTACTCCGGCAGTCCGTGCGCCATGGCCGTCAGCCACGCCTGGGCGCGGTGGCCGAACTCCTCGGCGGACACGCCCGCCGAGCCGACCATGGCCGCGGCGTGGAAGAAACCGCCGAACATCGCGTACATATTCGCCAGCAGGGCGAAGTCGAACAGCGCTGCCATTCCGGCGTCGGTGCCGAAGTACTCGACGGAGCCGAACAGTTCCAAGGTCTCGCGCTGACGGTCGAACACCGCCTGCGATCCGCTGTAGAGCAGCGACGACCCCGGCTGGCCGATCATGGGCGGAATCGCCATGATGCCGCCGTCGAGGAAGTCGATGCCGTGCGCGGCCGCCCACCGCGCCAGCTCCCGCGATTCCGCTGGTGCGGTGCTGGTGAGGTTGATCAACTGCTTGCCGCGCAGTTCGGCCGCCACCGGATCGAGCTGTTCGTGCACCGAGGCATGGTCGAGCAGGACCGCGATGATCACCTCACCCGCCCGCACCGCCTCCGCGACCGACGCCGCCTCGGTCGCTCCCGCGGCCACCAGGTCGGCGGCCTTGCCCGCGCTGCGGTTCCACACCGTGGTGCTGCGCCCGCCCTTCAGCAGGGCCTCGGCCAGGACCGAGCCCATGGCGCCGAGGCCCAGAACGGTGACCGGGGGATGCTGGTTGTCCGCCATCGCGGCTCTCCTTAATAGATTCGAGTGGGGTTTGTCGGCGCGCCGGAATCCAGAGTGCTCCCGCCCGCGTTGGCCCACAAGAACGCACTATTCGGTCAGGCACCTACCACGAGGTAGGTGACGAGGTAGCGAGGGTAGGCATGGGCGAGAAGAGATTCGGACCATATTTCTGCGGTATCGACGCCGCCATGGACGTGGTCGGCGGCAAGTGGAAATCGCTCATTCTGTGGGAGCTCGCCGAGCACGGCACCCGTCGCTTCGGCGAGCTCCGCCGTGGCCTGCCCGGCGTCTCGGAGAAGATGCTCGGTCAGCAGTTGCGTGAGATGGAGGCGGACGGGCTGATCCACCGCGAGGTGTATCCGGAGATCCCGCCCCGGGTCGAATACACCCTCACCGCCGAAGGCACCGCGCTCAACATCGCACTGGCCCCGCTCGCGGACTGGGGCCGCCGCCGCATCGACCGCATCGGCGCGGAGCGCGTACCGCACCTGGCCTCCTGAGCGTGGTCGGAGGGCGGGATCGGCGGCGGTTCGCCAGCGGCATATCGCCCAGGGACCGAGCGGGCGGTTAGTGATGAATGCCAAGTCTGGGCGGTTTGGGCATTTTTGGCGACGGGCGGATCTATGATCGGGGCCGTTGCCGACGGGAACCGACCCAGACGGTCGGAGGACGGGGAAACGATGTCCGCCACAGTCGAATTCGACCGACGACGCGCGACCCGGCTCGGCCTATGACGGATTTCGTGGTACGCG
Source organism: Nocardia sp. CC201C (assembly GCF_030010695.1). Classification (NCBI taxonomy): domain Bacteria; kingdom Bacillati; phylum Actinomycetota; class Actinomycetes; order Mycobacteriales; family Nocardiaceae; genus Nocardia; species Nocardia sp. CC201C. Next base: position 3,191 of record NZ_JASCXP010000247.1, on the reverse strand, counting down.
CCCAACTCATCCTGCTCGCCCGCACCCTGCACGTCCCCGTGGAACGGCTCGCCCATCTCGAGAAGCTGGGCGCGCAACGCCTGCACGAACTGCAAGATCGCATCTCGCGCACGCTGTTCGAACAGCACAACCCGGTCTTCGACCGCATGAGCAAGCTGGTGCCCATCATTCCGCTGCGCATCTCCATTCCGATCGTGCAGCACGTGGTGCCGCCGGTCATGACCGGACGGGCGGCGGGCGCGGTGGGAGTGCGCTACCCGCGCAAGGCCGCCGAAGCGGTGCGGCTGCTCGAGGTGTCCTACGCCGCCGACTGCGCGCCGTATCTGGACCCGCGCACCGTCGGACAACTCGCCGACGTCGCACCGCCGGAACCGGTGGTGCGCATCGTGAACGAGATGCTGGTGCGCCGCGACTACGTCACCGCCGGACCGTTCCTCGCCTACGCCACACCGGAATTGGTGCGCGCGGTGGAGGAGGGGGTGCCCGACGACGAGGGCCTCATCCGCTCGGCCGCCTACGCGTACTCGGGTGCGGCGGTCAGCGCCGTCGTGCGGCAACTGCTGGATGGGGGCACCCGGCTGCCCGCCATGCTGGGCACGGTCGTGGACGGGTCCAAGGAACTGCGGCTGGCGGCGCTGTCGGTCTTCGCGCGCTGCGACGACGACGTGATCGCGGCCGTGGGCGACATCCTGCTCGCCTCGACGCCGCCCTCGGCCATCGCGGACCTGATCACCACCGTCGTCGCCGCCGGCGGCACGCCCGACGTGCTGCGCTTCACCGGGCAGCTGCATACGCCCGCGCTGCTGCGCTTGGCGCTCAACCCCGGAATCGGCGACGTGGCCGACCAGCTCGTCACCGCCTGCGAGGGCTGCACCGAGGTGGCACTCTGGCGGGGCATGCTGGAACTGCTGGCCCGCACCCCCGGGGAGGTGCGCCGCCACGCGGGCGCCCGGCTCTCCCAACTCGATCCGGCGACCCTGCACATGCTGCCGACCATCGCGCAGGCCGCGCGGCTGTGGCCGCCGCTGCTGTGGGTGCTGGCCGGGGCCGACGTCGACGCCCAAGCCCTGATGGCGCAACGCTGGGCCCGTGCGCCCCGACTGAATCTCGAGGTGCTGGAACGACGCATCCAGGACCAGCGCTTGGAACCATTGCTGGCCACGCTCACCGCCACGCTGCGGCTCTATCGCTGACGCGGCGGCTCACCGTGGACGCGGCCACCGCGCAGCATCCACCCCTACCGGAGTGGTAGGAAAGGGGACGTGTCCGAAACCGTCGAACCCAGCACCTCCCGCGCCGTCTCCGAAGTGGTCGATCTGGTCAGCACGCTGATCCGCTTCGACACCTCCAACACCGGCGAACTGGAAACCACCAAGGGCGAGCGTGAATGCGCGCAATGGGTGGCCGATCAGCTGCAACAGGCCGGATACGTCACCGAGTACGTGGAATCGGGTGCGCCGGGCCGCGGCAATGTGTTCGCGCGGTTGAAAGGCGCGGACTCCTCGCGCGGGGCGCTCATGATGCACGGGCACCTCGACGTGGTGCCCGCGGAGGCCGCCGACTGGAGTGTGCACCCGTTCTCCGGCGCGGTGCGCGACGGCTACGTGTGGGGCCGCGGCGCGGTCGATATGAAGGATATGGTCGGCATGATGCTGGCCATCGCCCGCCAGTTCAAGATGGCGGGCACCGTACCGCCGCGCGATATCGTGTGGGCGTTCCTCGCCGACGAGGAGAACGGCGGCAAGTGGGGGTCGCAGTGGCTGGTGCGCAACCGGCCCGACCTGTTCGACGGCGTCACCGAGGCGGTCGGCGAGGTCGGCGGCTTCTCGCTCACCGTGCCCAAGGCCGACGGCACCGACCGGCGGCTGTACCTGGTGGAGACCGCCGAAAAGGGTTTGGGCTGGATGCGTTTGCGCGCCAAGGCCCGCGCCGGACACGGCTCCTTCCTGCACGAGGACAATGCCGTCACCATCCTGGCCCAGGCGGTGGCGCGGCTCGGCACGCACACCTTCCCGCTGGTGGTATCGGATTCGGTGGCGGAATTCCTGGCCGCCGTCGCCGAGGAGTCCGGGCTCGAATTCGATCCGGCCAGCCCGGATATCGAAGGGCAGCTGGCGAAGCTGGGCACCATCTCCCGCATCATCGGCGCGACGCTGCGCGATACCGCCAACCCGACCATGCTGCGGGCGGGCTACAAGGCCAATGTGATCCCGCAGACCGCCGAGGCGGTGGTGGACTGCCGGGTGGTGCCGGGCCGACAAGCCGAATTCGAGCGCGAGGTCGACGCGCTCATCGGCCCGGATGTGGAGCGCGAATGGATCACCAAGCTCGACTCCTACGAAACGACATTCGACGGACACCTGGTGGACGCCATGAACGCCGCCATCCTCGCCCACGACCCGAACGGGCGTACCGTGCCCTATATGCTCTCCGGTGGCACCGACGCGAAAGCGTTCGCCACCTTGGGAATTCGGTGCTTCGGCTTCGCACCGCTGCAGTTGCCGCCGGAGCTGGACTTCACCGCACTGTTCCACGGTGTCGACGAACGGGTTCCGGTGGAATCCCTCGAATTCGGCACCCGCGTGCTGGAACACTTCCTGCTGCACAGCTGACTCGCGAAAGGACTCACCCGTGCCCGATTACGACTACAACCCCTACGCGCCGCTGCCCGACCTGCCGGGCTTCACCCTCACCTCCTCCGATGTGACCGACGGCCAGCCGTTCGGCAACGATCAGGTCAGCGGGGTGTTCGGCGCGGGCGGCAAGGATGTGTCGCCGCAGCTGTCGTGGAGCGGATTCCCCGCCGAGACCAAGAGTTTCGCGGTCACCGTCTTCGATCCGGACGCGCCGACCGCCTCCGGCTTCTGGCACTGGGCGGTCGCCGACATCCCGGCCGCGGTCACCTCGCTCGACAGCGGGGCGGGCAGTGAGGGCGGCACCCTGCCCGCGGGTGCGGTGCAGCTGCGCAACGACGGCGGCTTCGCCGGATTCGTGGGCGCCGCGCCGCCGCCCGGACACGGCTACCATCGGTACTTCATCGTGGTGCACGCGGTGGATGTGGAGTCGCTGGGCATCGACGGCAGCGCCAGCCCGGCCTACCTGGGGTTCAACCTGTTCTCGCACGCCATCGCGCGCGCGACCCTGGTGGCGACCTACGAGCAGAAGTGAGCGGACGCGCTCCGCGCTGAACC
>NZ_JASCXP010000246.1:0-10930 GCF_030010695.1 Nocardia sp. CC201C | reverse complement strand
GGCGCGCTGGTGGCCGAGGCGGTGGGCGCGGGCGCGGCGGACACCGTGCAGTCCAGTCCGTTCGGGGGTGACGGCGGACAGCTGGTGCTCAACGAGGCGGCCGCGGCGGTGGCCGCCGGGGACTACGACGTGGTGTTGGTGACCGGCGCGGAAGCCGGGGCCACCCAGTCCGCCGCCCGGCGCGCCGGGGTCGAGGTGGACTGGCCGGTGCAGGGCGAGCAGGTGCGCCCGACCCGCACGGTGGGGGTGGACAAGCCCGCCAACAACGCGCCCGAGACCACGGCCGGGCTGCTCGCGCCCATCAACATGTACGCACTGCTCGAATCCGCGAACCGGCATCGGTTGGGCCGCGGCCCGGCCGAGCACGCCCGCGCGGTGGCCGAGCTGTGGTCGCGGCTGTCGGCGGTGGCGGCGCGCAATCCGCACGCCTGGCAGCCGCGCGAGATCAACGCCGAGGAGATCGCGACCGTCACCGCCGACAATCGGATGATCTCCGCGCCCTACACCAAACTCGAATGCGCCAACCTGACCGTCGATATGGCCTCCGGCATCGTGGTGTGCAGTGCCGCCGCGGCCGAAGCCGCCGGCATCCCGCAGGACAAGTGGGTGTTCCTGCACGCGGGCGCGTCCGGGCACGACGAATGGTTCGTCAGCGAGCGCGCGGAACTGGCCGCCTCCCCGGCCATCCGGACCTTGGGCGCGGCGGTCTTCGACCATGCCGGGATCACCGCCGACGATCTCGCGCACGTGGACCTGTACGCCTGCTTCCCGGTGGCCGTGCAGATCGCGGCCCGCGAACTCGGCCTGCCCGTCGACGACCCGAAGCGGCCGCTGTCGGTGACCGGCGGTCTCACCTTCGGCGGCGGGCCGGGCAACAACTACGGCGGGCACGCGGTGGCGACACTGGTGGAACGGTTGCGCGCCGAACCCGGCAGTTTCGGGCTGGCGACGTCGCTGGGCTGGTACCTCACCAAACACGCGGTCGGCGTGTACTCGACCACCCCGCCGCGCGCCGGATACCGGCATCTGACACCCGTGATCGACCATCCGCCGGCGCGTCCGGCCCGCACCGGCTACGACGGGGAAGCCGTCGTGGAGGCGTACACGCTGCCCTACGACCGAGACGGGCGGCCGGAGGCGGCGATCCTGTCGCTGCTCACCCCCAAAGGTGCGCGAGTGCTGGTGCGCAGCACCGACTCCCGACTGCTCACCGAACTCACCGACGGGGATCTGCTGGGGTTGCCGGTCACCGTCTCCGGCGACTCCGTGCAGGTCACCGGGAGCACCCGGGTGGAGCTGCCCGCACCGCCGCCCGCGCCGGTGCTGGTGGAGCGGCGCGGCCACATCACCGTCATCACCATCAACCGGCCGCATGCCCGCAACGCCATCGACCTGGCCACCGCGCTCGGTATCGAACGCGCCCTCGACGCCTACGAGGCCGATCCGGACGCGCGCATCGCCGTGCTCACCGGGGCGGGCGGATTCTTCAGCGCCGGAATGGATCTCAAGGCGGCCGCGCGCGGTGAGGTGCCGGTGACCGAGCAGCGCGGCATCCTCGGCATCGTCGGCCGACCGCCCGCCAAACCGCTCATCGCCGCGGTGGAGGGTCCGGCGCTGGCGGGCGGCTGCGAACTGGCCCTGTGCGCGGATCTCATCGTGGCCGCGCAGGATTCGACCTTCGGCATTCCGGAGGTCAAGCGCGGTCTGGTCGCCGTCGGCGGCGGCGTGCTGCGGCTGCCGCAGCGCATTCCCCGCGCCGTCGCCACGGAGATGGCGCTCACCGGTGACCCCATCACCGCCGCCCGCGCCGCCGACCTCGGTCTGATCAACGAGATCGCCGCACCCGGCCACGCACTCGACACCGCGCTGGCGCTGGCGGAACGAATCGCGGCGAACGCCCCGCTGAGCGTGGCCGCCTCCAAACGGATCATCGACGAGAGCCCGGACTGGCCCAGCGGCGAAGCGTTCGACCGACAGGGGCGGATCGCGGCCACGGCACTGTCCAGCGAGGACGCGGGCGAGGGGGTGCGCGCCTTCGCCGAGAAGCGGCCGCCGGTGTGGCGGGGCCGCTGACCGGGGGCGTACGTCGTCGGTGCTCGCGGCGCCCCCGCATCCGCTGCCGAGGCCGAGCGGGACGCGGCACAGTCGTATCGTTCCTGGCTCGGTTGGGGGCCACGAACTTCTCCGCTGTCGGCGGGCCGGTGGTCCGTCGGCGGCGTTCCCGGCCGCGCTGCCGGCGGCCGGAGCGTTTCGATGAGAGGTTGGTTCATGGCATCGTCCATCCCCGAGAGCACCCTGACCCTGCGCCGTGACGGTCTGGAGCTGTCGGCCCGGCACGCCGGGCCCGACAACGCACCGCTGGTCCTGCTGCTGCACGGGTTCCCCGATACACCGCACACCTGGGACGGTGTGATTCCGGCCCTGGTGGACAACGGATTTCAGGTGCTCGCGCCGTGGCTGCGCGGATACACGCCGGGTTCGGCGGCACGGTCGGCGCGTTACGACCTGATGGCGGTGAGTGCGGACATCGCCGCCTGGTACCACGCGCTGGGCGCGCCGCGCACCCATCTGGTCGGGCACGACTGGGGCGCGTTCGTCGCGCTGGTGCTGGCGAAACAGTATCCCCGCCAGTGGCTTTCCCTGTCGGTACTGGCGATACCGCCGTTCGGCGGCGGATTCGCCGGCCGGTCGCTGCCGCTGCTGCCGCGCCAGCTGCTCATGTCCTCCTATATTCCGCTCATGCAGTCGGGTGCGTCGCCGCGGCTGCTGGTGCGCGACGACGCGGCGTTCGTGCGGCGGCTGTGGCGGCGCTGGTCACCGGGCTGGGATTTCAGCGAGACCCAGTTCGCGCCCACCGCAAGGGTTTTCACCGACCCCCTGTTGGCGTGGGCGGCGACCCGCTACTACCGGTCGCTGGTCACCGTGCACCGGTCCGCCACCCGCGACTTCCACCGTCTGCTGCTCGCCCCGCTGCCCGCGCTGCCGACCCTGGCACTGGCCGGTGCGCGCGACGGCGCACTGTCGGCGGACCTGCAGCGTGTGCTGGCCGAACGCGCCGGGGTCACCCACGCCGAACTGCCGGACTGCGGACATTTCCTGCACGCCGAACGGCCGGACGCGGTGGCCGCGCAGCTGCTGCCGCACCTGCGCGCCGCCACCCCGTGACCGCACGCTCGGCCCGACCGACCACGGCCGGAAGCCCGTGCGGTCGGTCACCGGCCGGACCCGACAGCCGCCGATCCGGCATCCCGGCAGCACACCGACCGGCGGTCGGATCGGGCGACGCGATGCAACGGGCTGGTGGCACCTGTCGGAGGAGCTCGATGGTCTCGACTACGGGGCGGTGCGGGCGGCGGCCCGTGTGCGTGACACACCACCCGCCGCCTGGGCACGGGCGGCGGGTGGTCGCGGCCACGGCACCGGTCCGACCACGCGACTACGGCATGGTGGCCGCGTGGGGGTCGGACGGTTCGTGGACGTGTTCGGCGAGTTCGTCGGCGTAGAGCCGTTCGATCTCGCTCGCGTACTTCTGCGCGATGGGGGTGCGGCGCAGCTTCATGGTGAGGGTGATCTCCTCGCCGCCGGGCTCCCAGAAGGTGGGCAGGATGGTGAACCGCTTGACCTGTTCGACGCGGGAGAGTTTGGCGTTGCCCGCGGCCACCCCGCGGGCGATGTCCTCGATGACACCCTTGTCGACGGCCAGGGCCGCGGCGGAGGCGTCGGCCAGACCGTGCCCGGCCGCGTAGGGTCCGGCGGATTCGGCGTCCAGGACGATGAGGGCGGTGTTGTAGGGCCGGTTGTCGCCGATCACCGCCATGGCTCCGATGAGCGGGGTGGCGGCCTTGACGGTGTTCTCGATATTGGCCGGGGACATGTTCTTTCCGGCCGAATTGATGATGAGCTCTTTCTTGCGGTCCACCACCCGCAGATATCCCTCGTCGTCGACGGTGACGATATCGCCGGTGTGCAGCCAGCCGTCGGCGTCGAGCGCCTCGTCCGTCTTCTCCGGTTCGTCGCGGTAGCGTTTCATCACCAGCGGTCCGCGCACCAGGTATTCCCCGTCCTCGGCGATGCGTCCCTCCAGACCCGGCAGCAGTTTTCCGACCGTGCCCAGCCGCGCCTGTTCGGGCGGACTCACCGACGCCACACAGGTCAGTTCGGACATGCCCCAGACCTCGGAGATGGGAATGCCGAGGCCGTAGAAGAATCCGAGGGTTTCCGGTGGAATCGGCGCGGCCCCCGACAGCGCCCACTTCAATTGGTCCAGGCCGAGTTTCGCGCGCAGTGTCGACAGCACCAGCTCATCGGCCTTCGCCCATTCCGCGGCCTGCACCTCATCGAGGGAGGTGCCCGCCAACTGGGCGGCGGCCTTACGTCCGGCCACCTCCAATGCCCAGGTCAAGGCCGCCCTGCGGGTGCTGTCGGTTTCGCTGGCCACCGAGAATTCCACGGCCGCCTTGAGTTTCTCCCACACCCGCGGCACCGCGCCCCAGATGGTCGGATGCACGTCGGCCAGGGCCGCGGGCAGCTGGGTGCGGTCCGGCACCACCGTGATCTGGGTGCCGCGGAATTCCTGCAGATACAGTGCCGTCACCCGGTCGGCCATATGCGCGGTCGGCAGATACGAGGTGATCCGGTCGCCGAATTCGATGGGCATGACCGATGCGTAGGTTTCGCATTCGAATGCCAGGTTCGCGTGCGTGATCTCCACGCCCTTCGGATTGCCGGTGGTCCCCGACGTGTAGCAGAGCGTGACGATATCGTCCTCGCCGACCGCCCGCCAGGTGGCGTCGAAATCGAAATCGGCGCGCCCCGACGCCATCAACTCCGCGACCCCGATGGTGCCCTCCGGGGTCCCGTCCACGCACACGATGGTCTCGATATCCACCCCCGACGCCCGCACCCGCCGCACATACTGTTCCTCGCAGATCACCACCCGGTTGCGCGCATTGGCGAACACGTACGCCAACTGCTCCGCCGACAGCGTGTTGTACACCGAGAACGAGGTGGCCCCCGTGTGCTGCGCGCCCACCTCGAGCGGATAGAACTCCACCCGGTTGGCCATCATGAGCGCGACGGTGTCGCCGCGCCCGATTCCGAGCGCGGACAACCCCGCCGCCACCGCCCGCACCTGGTCGGCGTATTCCCGCCACGTCAACGTCTGCGTCCCGCCCACCGAACGCACCGCCACCGCCTCCGGATCGATGGCGGCCACCCGCTGGAAGGCGGCACAGGAGGTCTTCGCTTCGGCCATCACACATCTCGCTTCGCTCGGCCCGACTTTCCCTGACCGTAAAGCGAGCCCGGCCCCCGCGTGACCGATTTGCGTACATCGGCGATCGCCCTAAGGGAGCGTTAGGAAACGGCCGCACCCCTCCCGCCGCGGGTGTGGCTGCCGACACAGTGGTCACGGTCGGGATGTGATGAGGCATCCCCCTCGTCGTCGAATGGTACGACTGTTGACTTCCGTCCTGCCGTCGCGACGGCGGATCCCTACGCAGCACCCCTCATGAGGTGTCTGTTCGGCGGGTTCCCGCTTCACTGGCGATCGCTCCGGCGAGCCGAAGTCTGACATCTCCTCCACAGGCGTTTAGCGACTCCGCCAGCCCGGCGGCGTCGAGAATGTTCAGTGCGGCATTGAAATCACGATCCAGGTAGGTGCCACACCTGGGACACGTCCACGCTCGAACGCCCAGTGGCTTCGCACCGTCGTTGTGGCGGCACATCGAGCACTGTCGCGTGGTGGGCGTCCATCGATCCACACGGACCACGCTACGTCCGTAGCGAGCTGCCTTCTCACGCAGCAAACGCAGCAGTAATGCCCACCCAGCATCATGGATCGACTTGGCCAACCGAGTGCGACCCAGAGCGGCGATAGGAAGATCCTCGACGGCGATTGCTTGGTTCTCACGAATCAGCCGTAGAGCGAGTTTGTGATGGTGATCGAGCCGGGTGTCTCGTACCTTCCGATGGAGGCGCGCCACCCGAACCCGTGCCTTCTCGCGGTTTCTACTTCCTTTCTGTTTGCGACACAGCGCCTTCTGAGCTTTCGCTATTCGACGCTGGGCCGTCCGCAGGTGCCCCGGGCTCGCGATCTTCTGCCGCTCCCCATCTGACCGCACGACGGTTACCAGGTTCGTGAGCCCCAAATCGATTCCGGCGACAGTCGCACACTCTGGCAGTGGTGTCTCGTCGATTTCGACGACGAAGGAGACGTACTAGCTGCCGTCGGCTTCACGAATGAGGGTCACGCTCGACGGCGTCGACGGCAATGCGCGGGACCACTCCAGACGAACCTCACCGAGCGTGATCAACCGAACACCGCGTGTGGTCACGCGAAAACCGCACCGCGTGAAGCGAATCGACTGCCGCCGCGATCTTCGCGTCTTGAATCGTGGCTTTCCGACACGCCCACGCTTCCCGCGCTTCGCCATGGAGTCGAACCAACTCCGATATGCCCGATGAGCATCATTGACGGCTTGGACGAGAACTACAGCTGGGACGTCCGCCAACCACGCCCGTTCCGGCGTCCGCTTCGCATCCGTGGTGACGATCTTCTGAATGTCGGCGTCACTGCGCTCCCTGATCGACACCGCCGGCATCGCCCTGCACCCGGCGCGGCGCGGGTGTACCGCGACCGACAACTGTGAGCGCGAACCGTAGACACGGCCTCCTCGCGGGGGACACCGCCGGTCCAGCTCCGACCGCGCGGTCGGACACGACCCGCGCGCGACCATGCGGCGGGTTACCGGCCGTGCGGCGCGCCCGCCGTGTCCGGTTGCGCTCACGCTTTGCGCTGGGCGGACGAGCGCGCCGGGTTCGCCTGCTGTTCGGCCTTGGGATCCTTCTCGCCCTGTTTGGCGCGCACCCCGGATTCCACGCGGTCGCCGAGGTCCTTGTCGACATTGCGCCAGTAGTCGAAGGCGCGCCCCAGCACCGGTTCGGTGACGCCGTTGAGCAGGTGGCCGACGATATTGTTCACCAGCCGGTCGCGGGCCGCGTCGTCGAGCACCTCGCGGACCATGGTCCCGGCCTGTCCCCAATCGTCGTCGTCGCGGCGGCGCGTGTACGCCTGCCGCACCATCTCGCCGTCGGTGTGCCAGACCGCCTGCGGTCCGGCCAGTTCCGGATCGGCGTGCGGGCCGCCCTTCGAATTCGGCACGTACACCGGATCTCCCGGATTGTGGTGGCGCATATGCCCGTCCTTGGTGTAGGAGTGGCGCGGCGACCGCGGGGCGTTGACCGGCAGTTCCTTGTAGTTCGCGCCGATCCGGTACCGGTGCGCGTCCGGATAGGAGAACCAGCGGCCCAGCAGCATCTTGTCCGGGCTCGGCCCGGTGCCGGGCACCGCGTTGCTGGGTTCGAACGCGGCCTGCTCGATCTCGGTGTGATAGTCGGCGGGATTGCGGTTCAACGTCAGTCGGCCCACCCGGTGCAGCGGATAGTCGCCGTGCGGCCACACCTTGGTCAGGTCGAACGGGTTGAACCGGTAGGTTTTGGCCTCCTCGAACGGCATGATCTGCATGAACAGCGTCCAGGACGGGAATTCTCCGGCGTCGATGTGCTCCCACAGGTCCCGGGTGTGATAGTCGGTGTCCATGGACGCCATCTGGTCGCCCTCGTCCTGGGTGAAGAACTCGATGCCCTGATCGGTCTTGAAATGGTATTTCACCCAGAATTTCGCGCCGTCGGCGTTGACCCACAGATAGGTGTGGCTGGAATAGCCGTTCATATGCCGCCAGCTGCGCGGGATGCCGCGATCACCCATCAGCCAGGTCACCTGGTGCGCCGATTCCGGTGACAGCGTCCAGAAATCCCATTGCATATCGTGATCACGCAGATTGTTGTCGGCACGGCGCTTCTGCGACCGGATGAAATCCTGGAACTTCATCGGATCGCGCACGAAGAAGATCGGCGTATTGTTGCCGACCATGTCGAAATTGCCGTGCCGGGTGTAGAACTTCAGGGCGAAGCCGCGCGGATCACGCCAGGTGTCCGGGCTGCCGCGCTCCCCGGCCACGGTGGAGAAGCGCGCCAACACCTCGGTCTTGCGGCCCGGCTGGAAAACGTCGGCGTAGGTGTAGGCGCTCACATCCTCGGTGACCTCGAAAACGCCGAAAGCACCGCCGCCCTTGGCATGAGGCTGGCGTTCGGGCACCCGCTCCCGATTGAACGCGGCCATCTTCTCGATCAGGTACGCGTCGTTGAGCAGGATCGGCCCATCGGGTCCCACCGTCAGCGAATGCTCATCGCTGGGGACCGGGATACCGGCGTCGTCGGTGGTGTAGTGCTGCGCGGTGTCGTTCTCGGACATCTCACTCCTCTCCACGGAACTGTTCGTCGGAGGAACTACCCGGCACACCAATCCACACTCCTCGCGCTGCCCGGCCTTGTAAAGCGCGGCTGCTGCCTCGTTTGCCTCGTTTACGACCGACCGCGCCGGGTACCGCCGCAGCGGAGGCTCCGCGCCGACCGCAACCGGCGAGCTTCCCGCGCACCCGGACAGCAGAGGAGACCGTCGTGGGTTTTCCCGAACAGCAGCAAGAGATACCCGGCACCCAGCAGCGCATGCGGCCGGTCCCCGACTGCGGGGAGGACAGCTACCGCGGCAGCGGCAAGCTCACCGGGAAGGTCGCCGTCGTCACCGGCGCCGACAGCGGCATCGGCCGCGCGGTCGCCATCGCCTTCGCCCGCGAGGGCGCGGATCTGGTGCTGTCGTATCTGAACGAGCACGACGACGCGGCGGAGGTGGAGAAGTACGTGCGCGACGCGGGCCGCCGCGCCGTGCTGGTGCCCGGCGACCTCGCCGACCCGGACCGCTGCCAGGCCGTCATCGACGCCGCCGTAGACGATTTCGGGCGCATCGACATCCTGGTGAGCAATGCCGCCTACCAGATGACCCACGAGTCGCTGGAGGAGATCACCGTCGCCGAATTCGACTACACCTTCAAGGTGAATGTGAGCGCCTATTTCACGCTGGTGCGGGCGGCGCTGCCGCATATGCCCGCAGGCGGCTCCATCATCGGCAGCTCCTCGGTGAACTCCGACATGCCCTCCCCGACGCTGGCGCCCTACGCCGCCACCAAGGCCGCCATCGCCAACCTGTCGGCGAGTCTGGCACAAATGCTGGGCCCCAAGGGAATTCGCGTGAACAGTGTCGCACCCGGGCCGATCTGGACACCCCTGATCCCGTCCACCATGCCGGTGGAGAAGGTGGCGAACTTCGGTGACGACACCCCGCTGGGCCGCGCCGGACAGCCCGCCGAACTCGCCCCCGTGTACGTACTGCTCGCCGGCGACGAGGGCAGCTACGTCTCCGGGGCCCGGGTCGCGGTGACCGGCGGCCGACCGATTCTGTGAACCCGCCGCTTCCGTGAACCGGCCGCACCCGCGTTTGCCACCGGGTCGCCCGGCTATATCCCGTGCAGGAGGTGCGTCATGCCGAAGGAATGGACCGACAAGCAGGAGCGCCAGTACGAACACATTCGGAAATCCGAACGCGACCAGGGTGCCAGCGCGCAACGCGCCAAGGAGATCGCCGCCCGCACCGTCAACGCCGACCGTGCCCGCTCCGGGCAGACGAAATCTTCGGGCGGCTCCCGGTCCCGCTCGGGCGGTCGCGGATCCGGCGGACCGACCCGCGACCAGCTCTACGAGGAAGCCAAGAAGCGCGATATCCACGGCCGCTCCCGCATGACCAAGGCCCAACTGGCCAAGGCACTCGACCGCGGCTGACTCACCCGACCCACCGCCGACCCCTGAACCACAGCGAACCGAAGGACAGCGATCCGCATGACCGCGCTCACCGCCACCGCACTCGTCTGCACGCTGAAGCAGTCACCCGCGGACTCCTCCAGCGATCTCCTCGCCCGCCAGATCCTCGACGCCCTCACCACCCACGAGGTGAAGGGGCAGGTGCTGCGCGTCGCCGACTACGACGTGCTGCCGGGGGTGAGCGCCGACGAGGGCGACGGTGACGAGTGGCCGCGGCTGCGCGCCGAGATCGCGGCCTCCGACATCCTGGTCGTCGCCACCCCGACCTGGGTCGGGCACATGTCCTCCATCGCCCAGCGGGTACTGGAACGCCTGGACGCCGCACTGTCCGAAACCGATGAGGCGGGCCGCCCCGCCATGACCGGCAAGGTGGCCGTGGCCGCGGTGGTCGGCAACGAGGACGGCGCGCACAAGATCGTCGCCGACCTGTTCCAGGGGCTGAACGACATCGGGTTCACCATCCCGTCACAGGGCTGCACCTACTGGAACGACCAGGCCATGGGCGGCACCGACTACAAGGACCTGGATCAGGTGCCCGAGGCCGTGGCCGCCACCACCGCGACCCTGGCCCGCAATGCGGCGCATCTGGCGCGGCTGCTGGCCGAACGTAACTATCCCGCGCCGAAATAGGTGCGCGTCCGGACCGGAGAACCAGTAGCGCAGCGGCCCAGCGGCTCGGTGTCTCGGTGTCTCGGTGTACAGGGCTCGGCCTGGGCGGGGCACGCATTGCCGGGGGGCACGCATTGCCGAACGAGCACCCTGCGACACGTGCGCGCGAACCTCCGATGGTTCGGAGCTGCCGCGCCAGCGGCATCACGGGTGTGGACATCGAGCCGTTCGCACGGCGAATGACCGTCGTCGGTGGTTCACGCGGTGACGTTCGCACCGCAGCGCCGAACGCACTATCGGAACCGGCATCAGAACCGGGTGCGCAGCCGGGCGACCGCGTCCTCCATATGCTCGAGCAGCAGTCGTCGGGCGTGTACGGGCGGACCATCACCGATGGCCGTGCGCAACTCCTCGTGCTCGGCCACCTGCACGGCCAGATCGGCGTAGGTGCTCTGCAACGCGCCGATGCACATGCGGGTCTCGATGAGCAGGGTGTCCGCGGCGCGCACCAGGCGGGCACTGCCGCAGCAGGCGACCAGCGACTTGT
>NZ_JASCXP010000245.1:0-10932 GCF_030010695.1 Nocardia sp. CC201C | reverse complement strand
TGTTGTCCTTGATGAGGTCGCAGCCCAGCCCCGCCTTGCCCGCCAGCGCGAAGGCGCTGCCGGTCACCGCGCACATGGTGTCGAACGGTCCGAACAGCAGCTTGTCGAGATTCGGCAGGCCGAACGATCCGGTGCCGGTGGAGCCGCTGGTGACCAGCCCGCCGGTGGAACCGCTGCTCTGCACCGAGCCGGAGCCGGTGACCTCGGATTCCATCGGATCGTCGGCCACGTCGGTGGCCGGGACGAACGGTTCCAGGGGAACGGCGGAGGCGGTGGCCGGTGCGGCGGTGAGGATGGCGGCGGTCGCCAGGAATGTGGTTACGGCGCAACGATTCACAAGTGCGGTCTTTCTGATCGAGCTGGTTCGGGGGCCCCGACCTCCCCCGTGTTCGGATGAAGTCTACGAAGATCGAGTGGGCCGCGCCACAAATTCGAAGTGATGTTGTTTCAACCACAGTTTATTCGTCGGGACCCCGTGAACAGCGGGCTAGCCCGATGTGTGCCGCCGCTCGAACCGCTCAGCGCAGCGGATCAGCACATCTGCCGGATCCGCGGGCGGGGACTGCTTGCGCCAGATAGCGCGGAACTTGCGGGTCAGCACCGCGTCGGTGAGCGGGATCTCGACCAGTGCCCCGCTGCGCAGGTCGGCGTCGGCGATGAGGCGGCTCAGCACCGCCGGTGCCATACCGGTGCGGGCGGTGGCGAGGATGGCCGCCGCGGAGCCGAGTTCGGCGGCGGGCTGCGCCGGTTCGGTCTGTGCGCCGAGAATCTCCCAGAGAGTGTCGCGGGTGCCGGAGCCCGGTTCGCGCCACAGCAGGGCGGTGCGCGCCAGCTCCCCGGCCGTCACCGGCGTCCGCCGCCGGGCCCACGGATGCGCACTGCCGACCACCACGACCAGATCGTCGGCCCCCAGCACGTGGCTGCCGAGTTCGGCCGGGGGATGGGGGCCCTCGACGAAGCCGAGATCGGCCTGCCCGTCGCGCACCCACGCCTCCACCTGCCGCGAATTGCCCACCTCCAGGGCCACCGCCACCTCCGGCCGCGCCTCCCGCAGGGCCGTGAGCCAGTGCGACATCCGATGGTCGGCAATGGTTTTCGACGCCGCGATGCGCAACCTCGGCCGGTCGGCGGCGCGCAGGGCGGCGACGCCCTCGGCGAAGGTGTGCGCCGCCGCCAAGATCGGCCGCGCGTAGTCCACCACCGTCCGCCCCGGCTCGGTGAGTGCGGAGCCGGTGGGGCCGCGATCGAGCAGCCGCAGCCGCAGCCGTCGTTCCAGCGCCGAGATGCGCATGCTCGCGGCGGGCTGGGTGATTCCGTGTCGTCGGGCCGCCGCGCCCAGGCTGCCCAGTTCGCCGACCGAGGCAAGCAGGTCCAGCACCTCGAGGTCGGGCATTCCCGGCGGCAGACTCATAAGCATTGATTATGGGGTGCTCCCGATTCGGTGGCTACCGGAATGCACGTGCCGGACGCAGGCTCGAGGGGCGACATTTCCCGGGCCGCCTCAGCACCTATGGAGACACCATGACCTATGTCATCGGCGCGGACTGCGTCGACGTCCTGGACCGCGCCTGCGTCGAAGAATGCCCCGTCAACTGCATCTACGTCGGCGACCGCATGGCCTACATCCAGCCCGACGAATGCGTGGACTGCTCGGCCTGCGAACCCGCCTGCCCGGTGGAGGCCATCTACTACGAGGACGATGTGCCGGCGGGGCAGGAGGAGTTCGTCACCGAGAACGCGCGCTTCTTCAGCGAGACCCTGCCGGGACGCGAAGAACCGCTCGGCGTTCCGGGCGGGCCCCTGAAATTCGGCGAGGCGGTGGGCGTGGATACGCCCTTCGTCGCGCGATTCCAGCGCTGAGACAGTGAAAACCCCGGCCCCCCTCATGATCGGGCCGGGGTTTCCGCGATCGGCGGGTGGCTACCGCACCGGTGTGACGACGGGGTCGTCGAGATCGCGCGTGCGTCCCAGCACCGAGTGGTGGCGGCTGTAGCTGAAGTAGATGACGGTGCCCAGCACCATCCAGACCACGAAACGCAGCCAGGTCTCGATGGAGAGGTTGACCATCAGCCACAGGCAGGCCAGCGCCGCCACGATGGGCAGCACCGGGACGAACGGGACGCGGAAGCCGCGCGGCAGGTCCGGTCGAGTGCGGCGCAGGATGGGCACGCCGATGGAGACCATGACGAAGGCGACCAGCGTGCCGATGTTCACCATTTCCTCGAGGGTGCCGAAGTCCACGAAACCCGCGAGCAGCGCGCAGACCACGCCGACGATGACGGTCAGCCGCACGGGCGTGCCCTTGGAGCCGGTGTGCGCGAGACCTCGGGGGAGCAGCCCGTCGCGCGCCATGGCGAACAGCACCCGGGTCTGTCCCAGGAACATGACCATGACCACGGTGGACAGGCCCGCCAGCGCGCCGATGGCGATGATGTTCTTCACCCACGTCGCGCCGTGGATGGCGAAAGCCGTTGCCAGGGTGGCGTTCTCGCCCTGGAGCTGGGTGTAGGACACCATACCGGTGAGCACCAGCGAGACGGCCACGTAGAGCACGGTCACAATGGCGAGCGAACCGAACAGGCCGCGCGGCATATCGCGCTGCGGGTTGCGGGTCTCCTCGGCGGTGGTGGCGACCACGTCGAAGCCGACGAAGGCGAAGAACACCAGGCTGGCCGCAGACAGCAGCCCGAACCAGCCGAAACTGGTGCCGCCGGAACCGGTCAGGAAGGCGAACAGCGACTGCCGCAGCCCCTCGGCCTTCTCCGACTCCTGCGCGGGCGGAATGTAGGGCGACAGGTTCGACGCCTTGAAATAGGTCGCGCCGACCACCAGCACCAGCGCGATCACCCCGAGCTTGATGGCCACCGCGATGGCCGACACCCGCGAGGACAGTTTGGTGCCGGTGGCCAGCAGCACGCCGACGGCGGCGATGATGGTGACCGCGCCCCAGTCGAAGTGGATCGAACCGATGGTGAGGATGGGCGCGTCGGTACCGAGCACCGCGCCCAGGTACTGCGACCACCCCTTGGCCACCACCGAGACCGCGAGCGCGAACTCCAGGATCAGATCCCAGCCGATGATCCACGCGATGAGCTCACCGAAGGTGGCGTAGGCGTAGGTGTACGCACTGCCCGCCACCGGCACCGTGGAGGCGAACTCGGCATAGCACAGCGCCGTGAGCCCGCAGGCGATGGCCGCGAAGACGAAGGCCAGCGAGACCGACGGTCCCGCGACGTGTCCCGCGGTGCGGGCGGTGAGGGTGAAGATGCCCGCGCCGATGACCACCGCCACACCGAAGATGGTGAGGTCGCGGGCCGTCAGGTCCTTGCGTAGCTTGGCATCCGGATCATCGGTATCCCGAATCGACTGTTCGACGGATTTGGTGCGGAGTAATCCGCTCGCGATCGCCACTGTTGTCTCCTCTCTGAAACTCCCCGCGGCGCTGTCAGATCGCGCGCGGGATGGCGTCGAGTCGCCGCTCGGCGAATCGGTTGGCGGCGGCGCCGGAACCGATGCCCTCGGTCCGCGCCGCGGCGAGAATGTCGCGGCAGCGGTCGAAGATGCGGGTCACATCGGCTTCGACGGCGGCCGCGTCGGCCCGGCGCAGTTCACCCTCCACCTGGATGAGTCCGCCCGCGTTGGCCACGAAGTCGGGAACCCAGGTGATGCCGCGCTCGCCGAGCGCGTCCTCCACCGCGGGTGTCGCCAGCTGGTTGTTGGCCGCGCCGCAGACCAGCTTGGCCTCGATATCGGCCACGCTCGCGGCGGTGAGCGTGCCGCCCAGCGCGCAGGGCGCGTACACGTCCACGGGCGCGGTGGCCACCGAACTCAGCAGCCGCACCGCCGGGTGCGCCTGCGAAACCTGCTGTAGCGCTGCCTCGTTCACATCGGTGACGCAGACCTCCGCACCGTCTTCGAGCAGCAGGGCGATGAGTTCGCGGCCGACCTTGCCGACGCCCTCGACCCCCACTGTGCGGCCCGCGAGAGTGGGTTGGCCCCAGACGGATTCGGCACCGGCGCGCATGGAGTGGAAGACGCCCAGGGCGGTGAGCCGGGCACTGTCGCCGGAACCGCCCGCGGCCTTGCTGCGGCCGGTCACGTGGCCGGTGTGCTTGCCGATGATGTCGAGATCGTCGGTGTTGGTGCCGACGTCACCGGCCGTGATGTAGCGGCCGCCGAGGGTTTCCACGAACCGCGCGTAGGCGGCCAGCAGCGCCTCGGTCTTGTGCACAGCCGGATCGCCGATGATGACGGCCTTGCCGCCGCCCAGATTCACGCCCGCTGCCGCCGCCTTGTAGGTCATGCCCCAGGACAGCCGCAGCACATCCTCGAGTGCCGCCGCCTCGCTGGCGTAGGGGTAGTAGCGGGTGCCGCCGAGTGCGGGCCCGAGCGCGGTCGAGTGGATGGCGATGATCGCCTTCAGTCCGGTCCGGTCGTCCTCGCAGAACACGACCTGTTCGTGGCTTCGGGCGCTCACTTCGTGGGAGCGGGCGAAAACCCCTGCGTCGGTGTGCATCGCGGTCACAATGGTTCCTTTCTGGCTGCCGCCGGGGTGCGGCGGCGGTGGTTACCGCCGGGGTGTGGCGGTGTCGGGTGCCGCGGGTTCGCGGCGGGTGCCCGTGCGTCACGAATAACTCTCGGGCACAAGGGATGTGGTTGCAGGCAGGCACGGCGGTATGACGTGCGGGTGTGACGGTGTCAGCGTCGGTTCAGAACTCGATGCCGAGTTCGCGCAGTGCGGAGCGGTAGCGCTCGACGTTGCCGAGCTTGATGTCCTCGTAGCCGCGCACCACATCGGGCAGGGCGGCGGCCTCGGCGGCGGTGTCGTAGGTGTCGGTGCTCAGCTCGACGGCGAGGCGGCGCACCATGGCGGTGTAGTGGGACAGCAGCTCCCGCTCCACCTTGCGCACGTGGGCGTAGCCGAACGGGTCCAGCCTGGTGCCGCGCAGCGCCTTGCCCTTGGCGAGCACCTTCAGCGCCACATGCGATTTCGGGCCGAGACCGATCTTCTTCTTGCGGCCGAGGGCGCGCAGCACCGGCGGATGCAGCTTGTAGGTGAGGTTCGCGCCGCCGGGCACCTGCGCCCGGACGTCGGCGAGGAAGTCCGGATCCACCAGTAGCCGGGCGACCTCGTACTCGTCCTTGTAGGCGGTGAACTTGTGCAGTCCGCGCGCCACGGCCGCGCTGAAGTCGGTGCGCTCGGTGACGGTGCGCTCGGCGTCCCACACGAACTGCACCGTCTCGACGTAGTTCCGGGCCACCTTGGCGTTCTGGTAGCCCACCAGTTCGGCGGCGCGCAGTTCCACCAGTCGGCGCACCTCGCCGTCGAAGGTGGTGTCGGCCAACAGGTTCGCGGGTACGGCGGGTCGCTCGCGGCGCTTCCGGGCGGGCTCGACCGCGGCCTGGAAGGCGGCCGGATCGGCGACCGCGACCCGCCCCCACCGGAAGGCGGCGATATTGGCGGCCACCGCGACACCGTTGATGCCGATGGCCTCCTCGATGGCGGCGGCGGGCAGGCGCAGACCGCCGGTCTGGAAGGCCGCGCCGACCATCAGGAAGTTGGCCGCGGCGGTATTGCCGAACAGCTGCTGTGCCGCCGCCAGGTGGTCGAACTGCCGCAGCGAATTCGACACCGACGCCAGGCGTTCCAGCAGCGAGTCGGTGGCCGGGTAGCCGACCGACTTGTCGTACACCATGTCACCGGTGGGGGTCTGGCTGGTGGAGGCGACCGCCACGGTGGTCGCCGGATCGCCGTACTGGAGGTTCTTGGGGTCGGCGGCGGTGAGCAGGTCGATGGCCACGACGCAGTCCGCGCTGCCCGGAGTGAGTCGGTTGGATGGCTCCAATTCCGTTGCGGAGAACCGCAGATGGGAGATGACCGGTCCGGCCTTCTGGCTCAGCCCGATCTGGTCGAGGCTTTCCACCTCGTATCCGGCGCGCAGCGCGGCGGTGGCCAGCACCTGGTTGACCGTGACGATGCCGGTGCCGCCGATACCGGCGATGAGCACATTCTGGGTGCGCCGTGGCGCGCCCAGCCCCGGATCGGGCGCCGTCGGGGGTTCGAGCTGCTTGTCCCGCTTGCGGTTCTGCTTGTCCTCCGGCGTCAGCTCGACGGTGACGAACGACGGGCAGTCGCCGTCCAGGCAGCTGTAGTCGGTATTGCAGGAGGTCTGGTCGATACGGGTCTTGCGGCCGAATTCGGTCTCCACCGGCTGCACCGACAGGCAGTTCGACTTGACCCCGCAGTCGCCGCAGCCCTCGCACACGGCCTCGTTGATGACCACGCGGGTGTTGCGCACGGGCAGCTTGCCGCGTTTGCGCTGGCGGCGGGCGTCGGCGGCGCAGTGCTGGTCGTAGATCAGCACGGTGACGCCCTTGATCTCGCGCAGCATCCGCTGGGCCTCGTCGAGCCGGTCGCGATGCCACAGCAGGGTGCCCTTGGCGAGGGCTTTCCGGTTGTGCCGCTTGGGTTCGTCGGCGCAGATGATGATCTGCTTGACGCCCTCGACGGCGAGTTTGTGGGTGAGCTGCGCGACGGTGAGCCCGCCCTCGACGTCCTGTGCGCCGGTCATGGCGACGACTTCGTTCCACAGCAGCTTGTAGGTGATGTTCACGCCCGCGGCCACACACGCCTGCACGGCGAGCTGCCCGGAGTGGAAGAAGGTGCCGTCGCCGATGTTCTGGAACAGGTGCGGCACATCGGTGAAGGGGGCCTGCCCGATCCACTGGCTGCCCTCGCCGCCCATCTGGGTCAGCCCGGTCACCGCGCTGTCGTCGCGGCCGGACATGGTCACCAGGGTGTGGCAGCCGATGCCGCCGCCGCCGATGGAGCCCTCGGGCAGGGCGGTGGAGCGATTGTGCGGGCAGCCGGAGCAGAAGTACGGGGTGCGCTTGGCGGACAGCACCTCCAGCGACAGCGGCGGCGGCGCGGCCTTCTTCAACTCCACGTGGTCGCGCAGCACCCGGCGCAGTGGGCCGAGCAGGCGACCCGGGGTGAGTTCGCCGTCGAAGGGCATGAGCAGCGCCCCGCGCTCGTCGTGCTTGCCGAGCACACGCGGGGCATCGGTTGTGTCGTAGAGGATTTCGCGGATCTGGGTTTCGATGAAGGCGGTCTTGTCCTCGACCACGATGAGCTGGTCGAGACCGCGGGCGAACTCGGTGATCCGCGTCGCGCCGAGGGGATAGGGCATGCCGATGCGCAGCAGCCGGATGCCCGCGTGGTGCAGGGCCGCGTCGTCGACGCCGAGATCGAGCAGCGCCTGCCGCACGGCATCGAAAGTGGTTCCGGTGGCGGCGATTCCGACCTTGGCGTCGGTGGGGTTCACCTCGATGACATCGAGGTCGTTGACCGCGCCGAAGGTGCGCACCAGCTCCCAGCGCGGACCGTACAGGTCGGCCTCGGCCAGCACACTGTCGGTCGGCGCCGCCATGGGCCGCTGCCGGTAGACGAAAGGCCGCCCCTCCCAGGTGATCTCGGGCACCGTCAACGGCCGGTCCGCGACCGAGGCATCGACGGTCCACGCGCCGTCCGCCACATCGGCGACGATCTTCATGGCCACCACGCAGCCCGAGGCGCGCGAGAGCGCCACGCCCTGCATGCCCATGGTGATGATCTCCTCCGCGTTGCGCGGGAACAGCACCGGAATCCCCATGGCCGCCAGCGAACGTTCGCTCACCGCGGGCACCGTGGACGATTTCGAGGCCGGATCGTCGCCGACCAGCAGCAGCACCCCGCCGCGCGGATTGACGCCGTACATATTGGCGTGCCGCAGCGCGTCGGTGGCGCGGTCCACACCGGGCCCCTTGCCGTACCAGACGCCGACCACGGCGTCGTGGGTCGGCGTTCCCGCGGGCAGATCGGCCTGGCTGCCCCACACCGAGGTGGCCGCGAGTTCCTCGTTCAGGCCCGGCACGAAGGTGATGTCGTGTTCGGCCAGCACGTTCGGCATGCCGAGCAGCATCTTGTCCACGCCGCCCAGCGGGCTGCCCTGATAGCCGGAGACGAAGGTCGCCACCCGACGGCCCGCGCGGATATCACGCACATGCTGTTCGACCAGCAGCCGGGCGATGGCCTGGACACCGGTGAGCAGGACCGGTCCGGCCCCGGAGCGATACCGGTCGGCGAGGTCGTACGGCGCGGTCGGCTCGGCCTGCGGTAGCGAGGACGGGCAGGCAACGCTGGTCATGAACTCTTCACCACACTTTCCACAACCCAGATCGTGAGCTGCGAACGAAGGGACTAGCGATCGGTGCAGCGAAATCTGCCGTGAAGGTGTGATCTGTGTCAACAGTCGGGCAAAACGTTGATCAGATTGCTCAAAAGTGATCTAGGGCACTCGGGGCCGCGCGTCATTTTGCTCGAGTGCGGGTGTCGCCGGTCACATTACTGTCGACCGGTCAGGTACTCCACGAGCGGCAGGGCCCGGTAGGGGATCGGCGTCGCCAGCGCGAGCATGGTCTCGGTGTGCTTCACGCCGGGAATCGCGTGCACCCGCTGGATGATCTCCAGCAGATCCTGCTGCGTCTCCGCGGCGATGCGCACCAGCAGATCCGACCGGCCGGTGGTCGCGTGCACCTCCAAGACGTGCGGGAACTCCCGCAGCGCCGCCACGATCGCATCCATCTTGTTCTGATCGAGTTCGATGCCCAGCAGTGCGTGTACCGCGAAGCCGATGGCCTGCAGGTCGATACTGGGCGGGTAACCGACCACGACGCCCGCGGCCTCCAGCCGCTTCATCCGCGCCTGCACGGTATTGCGCGCGATGCCCAGCCGCTGCGCCAGTTCGAGAATCGGCGCACGCGGGTCGGACGCCAGCTCCGCCAGCAGCGCGGAGTCCAATGCGTCGATCTTGATGGTCATGCCGCATTGTGGCACAGCGTTTCCGGTGTGCCCCGAACGCCGGAGGTGGTCATTCCCAGCGGTGCCCGATGATCGTCACGTCGTCGAGCCGGACCACCGGATCGCCGAGATTGTCCTTGCCGGTCAGGGTGATGGTGCCGGTGAAGACGTCCCCCTGTCGGACGGCGTCGCCGCCCGTGCCCACCACCTGTGCGCGGGATCCGTTGATGGTGTAGTACTCCTCCGGTGCGCCGGACACGAAGGCCAGCGTCCATACCGCCGCGTCGGAGTACACGAGACCGTAGACGCGCGCCTGCTCGCCGACGCGCCCGCGGTGATCGCGCAGCATGCCCTTGACGTCGACCTCGGCCGGAGACTCCGGTTCCGCCGTGGTGGGAGACGCGGGGGATACCGCGGTCCCGGCGGCGCCGAACAGCGGCGCGACTGCCAGGACGGTGGTGGCAACAGCATTCCTACCGAACATCTTTCGCATCCGTCCTCATGGATTTCCCGTCCCCTGGGGATTCCCACGATCATGGTGGGCGAAAACCCCGATGGCGCACTGCGGCCGGAAACACATTCGGGCCGGATATGCGAGAAGCCCGGTCCGCGATGGACCGGGCTTCCGCTCGGGGTGACCGACGGGACTCGAACCCGCGACAGCCAGGATCACAACCTGGTGCTCTACCAACTGAACTACGGTCACCATCGCCGGTAACTTCCGGCGCGGTAGATCGTAGCGCGAACCGGCGTCGAGTTCCTAATCGGCTGATGAGGGGGTGTTTCCGGGGTGGGATTCGGTGCCGGTCAAGTCGGCGGCCACGGCGGCGATCTCCGCGGTGGAGGGGCCGGGGGCGGGGACGAACGCGGTGCGGCGGTAGTACTCGAGCTCGCGAATGGATTCGCGGATATCGGCCAGGGCGCGGTGGGCGAGGCCCTTCTCCGGCTGGCCGAAGTAGATGCGGGGGTACCAGCGGCGGGCCAGTTCCTTGATGGAGCTGACATCGATCATGCGGTAGTGCAGGTGCGCGTCCAGGGTGGGCATGTCGCGGGCGATGAAGCCGCGGTCGGTGGCGATGGAATTGCCCGCCAGCGGCACGGTGCGCGGGGTGGGCACGTACTGCTTGATGTAGTCGAGGATCTGCTGTTCGGCCTCGGCGACGGTGACGGTGGAGCGGCGGACCTCCTCGGTCAGCCCGGAGCGGGCGTGCATATCGGTCACCACCGGCGGCATGGCGGCCAGCGCGGCATCGTCGGCGTGGATCACGATGTCCACGCCGTCGCCGAGGATATTGAGGTCACTGTCGGTCACGAGCGCGGCCACCTCGATCAGCTTGTCGCTGTCGAGCCGTAGGCCCGTCATCTCGCAGTCGATCCACACCAGGTACTTGTCGCTCACCGGAGACACAGTAGCCGTTCGGTCCTGGTCCGCCGGGCGCACCCGGATGGCGTTGCCCCAGCGTGTTCGGCGTGGCGTCGGATGATGCGGGTCGCCATCGATCCGGCGCGACAGCGTGGGACCGTACCGCGCGGGCGCGCCGGGGTGTGCGGTGGAGTACCGGGCGGGGTGTGTCGGGGGCGCGGTGGAGTGCCGGGCGGGGTGTGTCGGGGGCGCGGTGGAGTGCCGGGCGGGCGCGCTGGAGGCGCGGCGCATGGCCGAGTTGGCGTGTCGGAGGGCCCGGTGCGGCGGCCCCGGCGGCTGGCCGTCGCGGTGGTGCCGGTCTTTCGGCCGCGTCGGGGCGGGTTGGCGGACCGACCGCGCGTTATCGTTGCCAGCAGATCCGCGCGTTATCAGGCGGTCGGTTTGTTGTTCGGCGGTGCGTTCGGCAGAGCAGGCAGTGGCAGATCAACGGAGGACGGCGCGATGACCACCCCGCAGGAAAAGGCAGCGGCGGCCCGTAAGGCCGCGGAGGAAGCGGCGCGCGTCGCGGCGGAGGCGGCCGCCGCGGCCGAGGCCGCCGAGCGGGAAGCGGCCGAACAGGAAGTGGCGGAGAAGGAAACCGCGGAGAGGAAAGCCGCGCGGAAGGAAGCCGCGGCCGTGAATGACGCGGCGGTACCGGACGCGGCGGTACAGGACGCGGCGGGATCGTCCG
>NZ_JASCXP010000244.1:0-10993 GCF_030010695.1 Nocardia sp. CC201C | reverse complement strand
CCGATGATGCCGGAGAGCACGTCGCCGGAACCGGCGGTGGCGGCCCAGGATCCGCCCGCCTCGTTGACCAGGACCGGGCGGCCGGGGGCGGCGACCAGGGTGGCGCGGCCCTTGAGCAGGACGGTGACCTGCCAGGAGTCCGCGAGTTCCCGGACGGCGGCGACCCGGTCGGGCGACGGGTCCGCGCCGGTGAGGCGGGCGAACTCGCCCGCGTGCGGGGTCAGCACCGTGGGGGCGGTGCGGCCGGTGACCAGGCTCGGATCCTGGGCGAGCAGGGTGAGGCCGTCGGCGTCGACCACCACCGGGAGATCGGTGGCGAGGATTTCGGCGAGCCGGTCGCGCGCGGCGGCGTCGGTGCCCGCGCCGGGACCGAACACCCAGGACTGCACCCGTCCGGTCTCCTTCACCGAGGGCGCCGCGATCACCTCCGGACAGTGCGCGAGCACCTGCTCGGATCCGGTTCCGGCGTAGCGCACCATGCCCGAGGTGGCGGCGACCGCGGCCCCGGTACACAGCACGGCCGCACCCGGATAGGTCGCGCTGCCCGCGCAGACACCGGTCACGCCCTGTGTGTACTTGTCGTCGGCTGCCCCCGGCACCGGCCAGTCCGCTCCCACGGATTCCGGTTCCAGCGCCGCGAGATTCGGTTTCGGCAACCGTAATCCGATGGGCACCAGCACGATTCGACCGCAATGGGCTGCCGCGAGCGCATGCACCGGCTTGTACGCGCCGAAGGTCACCGTCACATCGGCGCGGACCGCCGGGCCGGAGATCGCCCCGGTGTCGGCGTCCACTCCACTGGGCAGATCGGCGGCGATGATCGGAACCTGGACGGCGGCAACGAGTTCCGCCGCCCGCGGCCGCAGCGCGCCCTTACCGGAAATGCCGACGATGCCGTCGACCACCAGATCCGGCGTCCCCAGCTCTTCACGGACCCCGCCGCCGGTGCGCCGCAGCGCGGCAAGACCCTCCCGGTGCACCCGCTCCGGTGACAGCAGTACCGCGTGCACCGCCACGCCGCGCCGCCGCAGCATGGATCCGGCCCACAGCGCATCGCCGCCATTGTCCCCGGATCCGACGAGCAGCGTCACGGTCCGCCCCGCGACCCCACCGGTCCGCTCCCGCAATTCCCGCGCGACCACGTCGGCGAGCCCGAACGCGGCCCGCCGCATCGGCATTCCGGCGGGCACCCGGGTGAACAGCTCCGCCTCCGCCGCCCGCACCTCGTCGGCCGTGAAATATCCGCGCACAGGTCGCCTCCAATCCCCACTCGAGCCGCCGTCGGGACCAACGATATCCGCCCTCTCCCGCATCGCCGGCCCCGCATCGGCCCGGAATCCGGCGAGGGGGAATCCATGGTGTGGACTACTCGCACGATGCCGCCACCAGTTCCCCTTGATCATGAACAGCAGGCGAGCGCGCCGACCGCGGGTCCGGTGGGGGCGGAGGCGTCGCCGGTCGGTACGGCCGCGAATGGTCGGCTACCGGCGGAGACTAGGCTGGCGAGCATGTCGACTGGTTCCCGAGGTAGGTCCGTACGTGTCCTGATCAGCGTGTTCGCCGTGGCGGGTGTACTGGTCGCCACCGGGTGCGGTTCGAACGGCGAGAATGCCGACGGCACGCCGACTTCCACCGCGTCGAACTCCGCGACCCCGACCACCTCCGGACCGCGGACGCCCGCCAGCACCATCGTGACCGTCACGGATATGACGTTCTCCCCCGCCGATATCACCATCGCGGCGGGCGACACCGTCACCTGGAAATTCTCCGACCGCGTACCGCATTCGGTGCAGGGCATCGGCGACGCCGCCATGGGCATCAACAGCCCGATCCTCACCAAGGGCGAGTGGAGCTACACCTTCACCGTGCCCGGCACGTACCGCTATCTGTGCCCGCTGCATCCGGAGATGAAGGGCACCGTGACCGTCGAGTAGACGGGCCGCGCCGATCTATTCGACGGTGACGGACTTGGCGAGGTTGCGGGGCTTGTCGACGTCGTAGCCGCGTGCCATGGCGATCTCGGCGGCGAACACCTGAAGCGGGACGGTCGCCAGCAGGGGCTGGTACAGCGTTGGCGCGGAAGGGATTTCGATGAGGTGATCGGCGAACGGCCGCACCGT
The DNA here is from genome assembly GCF_030010695.1 of Nocardia sp. CC201C. Taxonomy (NCBI): domain Bacteria; kingdom Bacillati; phylum Actinomycetota; class Actinomycetes; order Mycobacteriales; family Nocardiaceae; genus Nocardia; species Nocardia sp. CC201C. The sequence goes on along the minus strand of NZ_JASCXP010000244.1, from coordinate 8,873 downwards.
GTCGTCACCCTCCTCGGCGATCACGATGGTGCGGGCGCCACGCGCCTGGATCTCACGAATATTGCTGAGCAGCTTGGCGTGCAGCACCGCCCGGCCCTTGGGTGAGGGCATGATGACGATCACCGGCAGCCCCTCTTCGATCAGGGCGATCGGGCCGTGCTTGAGCTCGCCCGCGGCGAAACCCTCGGCGTGGATGTACGCCAATTCCTTGAGTTTCAAGGCACCTTCGAGTGCCACGGGATATCCGACGTGGCGGCCGAGGAACAGTACCGTCGACTCCCCGGCCAGCTGGCGGGCGATGGCGCGCACCTGCGGCGCGGTCTCCAGGACCCGCTCGACGAGCTTCGGCATGGCCTCGAGTTCTTCGAACTCCCGCGCCACCTCGTCCGGATATTTGGTGCCGCGCGCCTGCGCCAGCGCCAGGCCCACCAGGTAGTTGGCGGTGATCTGCGCCAGGAACGCCTTGGTGGAGGCGACGCCGATCTCCGGCCCGGTGCGGGTGTAGAGCACGGCGTCGGATTCGCGGGGGATCTGCGCGCCATTGGTATTGCAGATGGCGAGCACGCGCGCCTTCTGATCCTTGGCGTGCCGCACCGCCTCCAAGGTGTCGGCGGTCTCCCCGGACTGGGAGATGGCGACCACGAGGGTGGAGCGGTCCAGAACCGGGTCGCGGTAACGGAATTCGCTGGCCAGCTCCACTTCCACCGGCAGCCGGGTCCAGTGTTCGATGGCGTACTTGGCGAGCAGCCCGGCGTGATACGAGCTGCCGCAGGCGACTACGAATACCTTGTCGACCTCGCGCAACTCCTGGTCGACGAGGCGCTGTTCGTCGAGCACGATCCGCCCGTCGGCGAAGTGGCCGATGAGGGTGTCGGCCACGCCCGCGGGCTGCTCCTCGATCTCCTTGAGCATGAAGTAGTCGTGCCCGCCCTTCTCGGCGGCGGCGAGATCCCAGTCGATGGTGAAGGGCCGGGTGCGCACCCCATCGACGGCACCGTGGAAGTCGGTGACGGTGTAGCTGTCGGCGGTGATGACGACGGCCTGGTCCTGGCCGAGCTCGACCGCCTCGCGGGTGTGTTCGATGAAGGCGGTGACATCGGAGGCGATGAACATCTCCCCCTGCCCGACCCCGACCACCAGCGGGGTCGAGCGGCGCGCGGCCACGATCGTGCCCGGATGGTCGGCGTGCGTGAAGACCAGGGTGAACGCACCTTCGAGGCGGCGCACCACGGCCAGCGCGCTGGCGACGAAGTCCCCCGCGGTCTCGCCGACGGCATAGGCGCGGGACACCAGATGCACCGCGACCTCGGTGTCGGTGTCGCTGCGCAGTTCCACTCCGGCGTCCTCGAGTTCGCGGCGCAGCGGCGCGAAGTTCTCGATGATGCCGTTGTGCACGACGGCCACCCGACCGTCGTGGTCGCGGTGCGGGTGGGCGTTGCGGTCGGTCGGCGCGCCGTGCGTGGCCCAGCGGGTGTGCCCCATACCGGTGGTTCCGCTGAATCGTTCCGGCCCGGCCGCGGCCAGTTCCGCCTCCAGGTTGGCGAGCCGCCCGGCCTTGCGCTCCACCGCGAGGCCGCCCATTCCGTCCAGGATGGCGACCCCCGCGGAGTCGTAGCCGCGATACTCCATGCGGCGCAATGCGTCCACCACCACAGCGAGGGCGTCCCGGTACCCCACGTACCCCACGATTCCGCACATGGGGCCTCAGAGTACTGGGTTGGGGCGGGGCACTTCGCCCGGTGGTTCGCCCCTTCGACACCCCTGCGAGCGCCCGCCTCGGCGGTTCGTCCGATTCCTCCGTGCATGTCGCGGCGAGTCGCGGTTCACACCGGCGAGAACGATGAACGGTCCTCCGAAGATCGCGGCTCGACCGGGCGGGCCATGACTTTTCCGCGGCGTCGGGCGGTCCCCCCTGCGACGCGACCCGCGGCTCCACGGCGCCAGGCAGTCCGCACCAGGAGACGCGACCCGCGGCTCCACGGCGTCGGACAATCCGCACCCGGCAACGCGGCCTGCCGCGAGCAGGTACGGCGGGCGCGGAGACAATGTCGCGCCGACCGCAGCGCCGGTGGGTCCGGGCCGTGAGCGCGGCATCCGCGAGCTGCGCTCCGGCATTCGTCATACCGTGTTTTCGCACGTAGGCGTCGCGGCCGGAGGTGCGACACGCGTGGGCGGCAGCGTGCGGATCGAGAAAGCGCTAAGTTCGTCTGCGTGTCGGCGTCAGTGAAATCGCTTATGAGCACCTTGACCGCGAAGGGTCCGCACACGGTGCTGCGCGGCAATCTCGGTATCGCCGGGCAGCCCGGGGTGGTGTTCACCCCGGAGAAGGGGTTGAACCTACCCGCGGTGGCCTTCGGGCACGGGTGGTTGACCGGAGCCGGGAACTACCGACGCCTGCTCGAGCATCTGGCGTCGTGGGGATACGTCGCGGCCGCACCAGACACCGAACGCGGACCGATCCCCTCGCATCTGAACCTGGCCACCGATCTGCTCACCACCCTCGACATCTGCACCGGTGTGCGTCTGGGTGGCGGGGACATCAGCGTGCATCCCGACAAACTGGCCCTGGCCGGGCACGGAATGGGTGCCGGAGCGGCCACCATCGCCGCCTCCCAACGCGCGGTCGCCGCCGTGGCCGCCCTCTACCCCGCGCCGACCGCCCCGTCGGGTGAGGCGCTGGCCCCGAGTATCGACACCCCCGCACTGGTTCTGGCCGGAGCCGCCGACATCGACTCGGTCAGCTCCAACGCCATCCCGCTGGCCGCCGCCTGGGGTGGCCCCGCCATCCTGCGCTCGGTGGAGAAGGCCACGCACAACGGCATTGTCGAGGGCCGCCGCGCCCTGGCCGCCCTCGGCGCGGGCAAGCACGAACCGAAAACCGAACGCCTCACCCGCGCCCTGCTGGTCGGCTACCTCAACTACACCCTGCTCGGCGACAAGACCTACAAACTCTTCGCCGACCCCGAAGCGATCATCCCGCACACCGAACTGGTGGACCCGCACGCGGTCGAGGAGGAACCGGAGCCGGAACCGCAGAAGCTCCCCCTCCTGCAACTGGTGCAGGCGCTGCGAAAGTAACTCCACCGCAACCGCTCTCGCGGATACCCAGCCCTGCGGGGTGGGCACGACGATCATCTCGGCGATGTTCACCCGAGCAACCCATTGATATTGGTGCCGACCATCCGATCCCATTCGTCGGCATGGCCCGCCTCGAACGGCGCGCCCAGCATGACGCCGGCATTCGCGACCACCAGATCGACCGGCCCGAGGGCCGCCCGCACCGTCTGCGCGGCATCGCGCAGTGACCGCTGATCGGTGACATCCGCGGGCACGGCCAATGCCGACGCTCCGATCTTCCCCGCCAGTTCCGCGAGCCGGTCCTCGCGGCTGCCGAGCAGCGCCACCCGCGCGCCGCCATCCGCCAGTCGCCGTGCGGTGGCGGCCAGCATGAACGCTCCCGCCCCGAAAGCCCGGACACCCACCTCGGAGCGCGGCTAGCCCGGTCATCGCGGCGGACTTCAGGATGCCGCGCCGCTCTGCCCCTGGACGCCCTGCCTCGGCAGATCCGGCGACATGGCGCGGCGCGCGCAGACTTCTTCCGGCGTCACGGTGATGACATCCAGCTGTCCGATCAGCGACTCAGGGATGTGTCCGCCCTCGAAGTGCTGAGGCCCGGGGACGATGACGGCTGCGGCGTCCAGCCGGGTGGCCTGCGCCTTCAGCCGCGCCAGCGGTGGCCGCCCGAATTTCGGGTCGTAGACGATCATGTCGGCGAAGTCGTAACCGAGGCGAGCCGCCAACTCGCGGATCCGGCTCTCGTCCCGGAACTGCGCCGCACCGGACACATCGGTCCGCAGATACCCGATAGCCGTTGCCCGATAACGCATCTCGGTGCCTTCCTCTGCGTCGTCGGCGGCGTGGTAGATCTCCAGATGCACCCCTGGATGCCCATCGACGGGGTCATCATCGTAGGCATTGATCTCCAGCACGCCGCCGGGGAACTCTCCGAGCCTGGTCCGCATGGCCATCCCGCTCCCCTTGGTTCGATGGTGGTCGGCGACCGGGGGCGGGATGACCGCACCGCCTCCGAGCGCCTGAGAAAGACGCTATGTGGGCGACAATCGACGACTCCAGAAGTTTTCTCGGGTTTTCTAGCTGAATGTCGTTCAGCTCCGGAATCGGTCCCTGACCGGGACCGTTGGTGAGGCGTGACAAACCCGCCACGCGCTCGAGTGGGAGGACTGGATCATGAGCAAGCGGTTACGGTTTCTGGGTAGGAACGGCTCGCCGGGCAATACCTGTCCGACGCTGTACGAGACCGAAGACAGCTTTGTAGCGCAGGGGTGGCGCACAAACACTTCCGGAACTGTCGAAATCCCCCATGTGCTACTGGGTTACACCGATCCGGAGACCTATCTCGGCTCTCCGCTCGTCGACAGCGGAAGAGGCACCTTCCTGTTGAGCGGCACGCCGGTCACGGACCCGAACATACTGGCGCAGCTGGAAATAGCACCGAATGAGGCGGCAGTAGAAGTGCCCAGGAGGGATTGGAGATTCTACGGTGAAGCTGTTACAGGGTGACGCATTCGACGACCTGATCCGGAGCAGTCGGCGCGAAGCCTTCCACCTCGAGCTACAGGACGACTATGAGTCGCCAGATGGGGATGAGCCGTACCGCAACTGGCTGACCGGTGGCCCGGCGGACGATTTCGCCTGGTTCCAGGATTGGCTGAACCTGGTGCGGGACTTCACCGCCCGGGGGGCGGTAATGCGTCGGGCACGAGTAGTCACGGTTCCGATGACGGACTACCAGCGGTGGATGCTGGAGATCACAGTGAACAACGTCGCTGCTGGCGAGGACGTTCGGTACCTGGCGAGACATCTGGCCGACTCACGCCGATTGTCAACCGACGACTGGTGGCTATTGGACGATGAGACCGTGATCTTCACAACGTTCGAGGCGAGTGGCCGGTTCGCTGGCGCGGCGGTTACGCACGACCCGCGGATCATTGCTCACTGTCAGGAGGTTCGAGACTACGTCTGGTCGGCGGCTGTGCCGTATGCCGATTACGCCGCTCTCCAGACACAATGACCAGCGCTGTACACGAACAACGGCAAGCTCTCGGGCTACGGCTCCGGGAGCTTCGCCGTGATGCCGGATTGACCGGCCGCGCGCTGGCGAGATCGGCGAATTGGCCGGAGTCGAAGATCAGCAAGCTGGAGTACGGTCGGCAGACTCCCACGGAGGAAGATCTTCGAACCTGGTGTGACCACACGGGCAGCTGTGATCAGCTACCCGATTTGATCGCGACGTTGCGGAACATCGAAGCCGCCTATATGGAGTGGCGACGAGCGCTCGGGATCGGCACGCGTCGGCACCAGCGCAGGTTGGACCGGGTCGCACAGGCGGCCACTCGATTGTATTGGTACGAGCCACTTCTCATTCCGGGCCTGTTGCAGACTCCCGGATACATCGAGGCGGTGCTCCGTAAAATGATCAAGTTCTACGGAATTCCCGACGATCTGGACGATGGAGTCGAGGCCCGTGTCGAACGCCAGAAGATTCTGCACCACGGCAATCGCAGGTTTTCGTTCGTCATCGCCGAACAAGCTCTTCAGACCACGGTCGGAAACGAATCGATCATGCTGGGGCAGCTGGAATACCTCCTCGCGACGATGTCCTTGCCACGACTGGTGCTCGGGATCGTGCCCGAACAGGCGGCCCTGGATGGTCCAGCCATCAATGGCTTCGTCATGTACGACAACCGGTTGGTGCTGGTTGAGACGGTGAGCGCGGAGTTGAGAATCAACCAGCCGCGCGAGATAGCGCTCTATGCCAAGCTGTTCGCGTTGCTGTCCGAACAGGCCCTCTACGGCGAACCTGGTCGGGCGCTGATCCGGAAAGCGATTGAAACCCGGACCTAACTCCGTTGCCCAACACCGCACGCGCCGAACTCGACGAATCCGGCACGCGTGCGCCGGAGTGGTGTGGCAGATCAAGGCGTGGGCGTATCCGGGAGCGGTGGGATCGGTTGCACCGGGACACCGGTCGCCCCGATGTCTGGGGACGATTGCCGGTCCAGGGGTGGTATGCCCGGGTAGGTGGGCGGCGAGTCGGTTCCGGGCAGGTCTGGGATCGGCAAGTCGGGGGAAGGGGCATCCGGAGGTCCCGGAGGTATCGGGGAGTCTTGCTGTGGGGGAACGTGTTCGGGGTTGTCCTGATGCGGGACGTCCTGGCCCGGCGCACTCTCATCCGGGGCATCTCGATCCGGCGCACCCACATCCGGAGCACCCGCAGCCGGAGCACCTTGGTCCGGGGCGTCCCGGTCCGGAGTGCGGCAAACCGATGGGCTTTCCGAGGCCGGGGTGGGCGGCTCGGTGCATTCGGGAGCGGGGGGCGGGCAGTCGGGTGGTGTGGAGTTGTCGGGTGGATTGCTCGGTGCGTTCGACGTCTCGCCGGGATTCGGTGCGGATGGAGCGTACGGCGACGGCTGGGGTGAGCTGTCGGGTGCGGTGGGATCAGAGCCAGGCGAATCAGGCTGTGGGGTATCGGGTTTCGGGGGCGCGGCGGGGGTTTCGGTTTCGGCGGTGAGGATCGGTATGCCGTGTTCGTTCAGGTGGAGAGTGAAAGTGGTCGTGGCTCCGGACGGGTCGGTGAGGGCGACGCTCAGGGTGCCGTTTGTGGTCTGCTCGATGGTGAGGTCGTGCTCGCCCAGCTCGAAATCGGCTCTTCCGGCTGGTTGGTCGGTGCCGGGGGTGGAATCGCGGTCACCCTGGTCGGTGCCTTCGTCGGTGCCGGGTTCCGTTGCCGGATCGTCGGAACGGTTCGGATTCGTCAGGTCGCTCAGACTGCCGAGGGCGGATTCGACGCCGGTTTGGAGGCCCGCTGTGAGGTGGCCGAGGAGTTCGGTGAGTGCGGAACCCGCGCCCGCGAGCAGGGAACCGAGCGGCAGCGGATCCGAGTGTGCGCCGGTGCCTTCGCCCGGAAGAATATCGGACCAGGTGCCCGATGGCGGGTGGTCGGTGGTGTCCGTGCCGAGCGGCTGCGCGTGCCCGCCCAGCGCGGGCTGCCCGAGTGTGGGAGCGGTGCGGCCGGCGCCGACCGAGGCGGACGGAGGTTCCGTCGGAGTGCCCGCCCAGGCGGACGGTGCGGCACCGGCGGGTGTAAAGGTTGACGGGTTCGGCGAGGCACCGGGAGCGGCTGCGGTTGCCGGATGCGGTTGGCCACCGGAAACAGGAGCGGTCGCCGGGTTCGGCTGGGCACCGGAAGTCGTGACTGTCGCAGGGCTCGAGAGCGCACCGGGAGACGAGACGTTCGGTGTGCTCGAGGGCGCACCTGGAGGTGCGGTGCTCGGCGAAATCGGCGGGGCACCAGCAGATGCACCGGTCGACGGGCTCGACCACCCACCAGAAGACGCATCGGTCGCCGAACTCGAGGAGGCACCCGGAGGTGCGGCCCCTGCCGGTGGCGTACCGGGTGGACTCGCGGACGAGCCAGCCGTGGCGGGAGTCGTTCCCTCTTCGGCCCCCGGGGCGACCGCGTCCGCGGGTTGCGTTGGTGCTGTTGCGGTTTCGTTCGCGGGCAGCGGCGGATCGAAAGGTGCGACGGGGCGGGGGTAGGGGCTGTCCAGGAGTGCCGCCATGGCGGTGGTGACGGTGCGATAGTTGTCGACGACGATGTGGTCGGTATCCGCGCACATGGCCGTGAACTTGGCGTGTTTGCGCTCCACGTCCGGTTTGAAGGTGGTACGCAGCCAGTCGGTGGCGGCATCGTCCGCGGCGTCGAGCATGGCCTCGATATCGCCGGGCGACTTGCCGCCGATGGCGACGGCGGTGCTGTCGTCCCCGCGCCGTTCGAGCAGCCCGACCGTCCGAACGGCTTTCGTGAACACCGCCTGCCGCAGCGGATCGAGTACGCCGTCGATGGCCGCCACCACGGCCCGCGCGATATCGAGATCACGGCGCGCTCTCCGCTGCTGACCGTCGACCACCTCGCGGGCGGCCGCGCCACCGCGTCCCGCCCAGATATCCGGCAGCCGCCGCGCGACGCCCAGCTGAGCCATCCACTGCCGCTCGGCCCCGATGACCGCATCGGCAAGCGCATTCCGTGCCGCATCGAGTTTCTCGAGATCGAGCCCACGCTGTTCGTCGTACCGAGCTTGCAGTTCCCGCGTCCCGATACCGGGCAGCGCACCGAAGGCCCGCTCGTACAGCGGAAGGAACCGCTCCCAGTACTCGAGCCCGACCGCCCCATAATCCAGGATCTCGTCGACGGACCTCCCCGCCGGATCGAAAGTCACAGTCCCCCCCTGATATCCCGCCATGTCTCTCCGGTCCATCTGCTACAGCCAGCCACGGGCGATCTGATTCCAGCGCAGCCCCATCGGCACGACCGCGCGCTACTCGTTCGACATGCGCACCGGCCCGACGCAGGTAGCACTCCGACCGCCCCATGCCGTTCGCCATGCCAAACGATTTCGCCCATTCGGCACGCATACCAACTTCACGCGAGCGGCATGTGAGCCACCCGCACGCATCGATTTCGACCACTACCGCGGGCTGTGTTCGGCCCGTTCCCGGTCGGTGCGCTCGTACTCCGCGACCGCCGTATCCAGGCCCGATGCGGTGGTGGCGGTGGCCGTGGCCCAGTCGCGTAGCCAGCCCGCAAGGTGCTCGAGACCTTGATGCACCGTCATGCCGTGCTCCGCGTAGTTCCGTCCGGCCTGGTCGTTGCCGATGCCGAACATGTGCTCGTCAATGCGACGCGCCTGCAGGCGTAGCGATTCCGCGGAGTCGCGCAACGTTGCTGCGGCAATGCGCAGCTCGGCGATATCGACCGCGAAACCATCGGTCGCGCCACCCATATAGACCCC
>NZ_JASCXP010000243.1:0-11302 GCF_030010695.1 Nocardia sp. CC201C | reverse complement strand
CCCCCCCACCACCCCCACCCCCAGTTGCGGCCGACCCCTCGTGCGGCCGCTGGAAACAGGTCAATTCATTGCGATGCGGTGTATTTCGGCGCGGAGTTCGGCGAGAAACTCGCGGGCGTCGTTGTCGAATACCGCCATTCGGGTCAATGCCACCCAGTGGCGGCGGTGGGCGTCGACGAGTTCGGGCCCGCGAGTGACCAGGCTGCCCGCGATCGGCTCGGCGGCGGCGACGGCGTGGTCGGAGTTCTCGTAGATGACGAAACCGTGCGGGATCGTGGTGCTCGCCTCGATGTCCTGCGGAATCACCCCGATGGTGACGGTATCGAGGGTCTCGATGGAGATGATCCGGTCCAGCTGGGCGAGGAGCACGCGATGCGGGCCGGGCCGAAAGCGCAGGGCCGCTTCGGTGATCAGGAATTCGAAGCGCTTCGCGGGGTCGTAGAGCACCCGCTGGCGCTCCAGGCGCGCGGCGAGTGCGGCCGCCAGGGCGTCGGGCGCGTACGGCGGATCGAAATTGGCGAACACCCGGCGGGCGTAGTCCGCGGTCTGCAGTAGACCCGGCACCAGTGAGGGCTGGAAGTTGCGCACCGCCTGCGCGTCCTCTTCGAATGCCCGGACGTCGTCCTGCAGATGCGTGCGGTCGGCGAGCGCGGCCGCCCAGTCGCGCACCTCGGGCGAGTGCGCCGCCTCGGTGAGGGTGCGTAGCGACTCCCGGCAATCCGGTTCCGCCCCGACCGCCTCGGCCCAGTCGAGTACCTGCGGTAGCGGGGGTACCACCTGCCCGCCCTCGATCCGCGACAGCGTCGACTGGCTGATCCCGACCCGCTTGGCCAGCTCCCGCCCGGAGATCCCGGCCAGGTCCCGCAACCGGCGTAGCTCCGCGCCCAACTGCTGGCGCGGATGCGTCTGGCGCGCAACAGCATTCGCGACGGCTGCTGCCGTCGCGGTCGCGTCCTCCGCCGGGTGATTCAGTGGAACCATGATGATTCGAATCGAATCATTTTGATTCAGCGGAGTCAAGCGCGCGCGGTCGACGAGAGTCCGCCGCTCGCAGTCGATCCGGCGCTCGCGGCCATGGGCGGAGGTCTGATTTCAGCGGTAGCGAGGCGGGCCGCCGCCACTGGAGTGATGTGCGACACAGCTCGGGCATGGTGCCGCCGAAACGCGGCGTGCACGGGTGGTTTCGATCTTTGCGCCCCGGTGCCGTAGGCGGGCGGCACCGCCCGGCAGAGCTGACTCCGCATTGCCAGCACTTCCGGCGGCCGTCGGCGATGCTCCGTGGGACGGACCGCCGGGACCATCGACTCCACAAGTGGTTGCGAACGGCCGTATCGGCATTGCGGTCGTGTGATCACGATAAACGGCATGACCGCCGATAACTCGGGGCGCGACGCCATCGTGACATGGCTGCTCGAATCCCCGGAGTGCTCGATTCGATGGCTTACACACACCCGGGTGCTCGGGACGGACCCGGCCTCGCCAGAGGTCCGAGCGGTCCGGGAGTCGATCGCGACGAGCCCGCGTGTGCGCCGTCTGCTGTCGGAGCGGCAGGGCGACGGGACTCTGCCTTTTCATCCCTATCACGCGACATGGTATGGGGCACATTGGGTTCTGGTCGCACTCGCGGAGCTCGGCTATCCCGGCGGCGACGAATCATTGGTTCCGTTGCGAGAGCAGGCGCTGGGCTGGCTCTTGTCCGGTGAGTACGAGGAGCACTACATGGGCCGCGTGCGGGGGCTGACCACCCTGCACGCGTCGATAGACGGGAATCTGCTCTGGGCGCTGCTGCGTCTGGGGCTCGCCGACGAGCGCATCGACCATCTTGTCGGCCGCCTGCTCGCCACCCAATGGCCCGACGGCGGCTGGAACTGTGACCGGCACGCCGACGGTCGCGTCTCATCGTTTCACGAGAGCCTCGTTCCGCTGCGCGCACTGGCCCTGCACGCACAGCTCACCGGACATGAGGACAGCCGCGCCGCGGCGGTGTGAGCCGCCGAGTTGTTCACCAGCCGTCGCCTGTTCCGGCGTGCCAGCGATGGTTCCGTGATGGCGGAATCATTTCTGCGGCTGCACTATCCGTTTTACTACCACTACGACATCCTGTTCGCGCTCACCGTCCTCACCGAGGCCGGTCTGGCCGACGACCCGCGCTGCGCGGAGGCTGTGCGGCTGCTCGAATCCAAACGGCTGCCCGACGGGGGCTTCCCCGCGGAGGCGCGCTTCTATCAGGTCCGGACCAAGGCTGTCGGTACGGGCCGATCGCTCGTCAGCTGGGGGCCGACCAGCCGGAACCGGTCCAATCCATGGGTGACCTGCGCCGCGCTCTCGGTGCTGACGCCAGCCGGTCGTGAACACGCCGACGTCGTGGAGGCTACGAACGGTTTCGGGCAGGCGCCAGCGGGTAGCCGCAGGACACCGAGCGGAGCCGCACTCAGCCCGCCGCGGGGCCCGGCGACACCACGCCGGGGGACCGCTCCACCCGAAGGAAGTCGACCGCCATGAGTACACCTGATCCGCGCGAGCGCGAGACATCCCCGCGAACCGAACCAGATCTCGCCCCTCCAGGCGCGCCGGCCGATATGCCGGACCGTCGCGCACCGGCGCGACCATCCCCGCGCAGCGGTATCAAGCACACGCGGGTGGGTAGGATCTGGGGGTATCGATCGCGATCGGCGCGCTGCTGACGGTGCTCATGCTGATCTTCGTTCTCCAGAACACCGATGATGTGAACATCGCCTTTCTCGCCTGGAACTTCGACATTCCGTTGGGCGCGGCCTTGGTGCTCGCCATGATCACGGGGGTGCTGGCGATGGCGCTCGCCGGTGGGGCACGAATCTGGCAGTTGCGCCGGGTAGCGACCAAGAAGCCGGACTCCTGAACGCCCACACGGGCGCGTTACGACGGAAGCGGTCCTGCGCGGGTACGGGCGAGCCGCCCCACCTGTGGATGTGCGGGTGTCGGCCGGTGCACTCAGCCGGGCCAGGGCGTCAACCTCTGGTGGATGGCGGGTCGGAGAGGCACGATTCTCACGGGAGAGGCGCGGTCCAGCACAAGCGGGTTCCGGTGGGTTCGGCGGGGCCGGTGGTGAAGTGCCCACCGGCCTGCAGGGCGCGGTGGGCGAGGTTGCTCAACCCGCTGGGGGTGATGTTCTCGCCGATGCCGCGACCGTTGTCTTCCACGGTGATGATGAGGTCGTCGGCGACGGTGACCTCGACAATGAGGATGGTCGCGCCGGAGTGGCGCACAACATTGCTGACCGCCTCACGAACGACCGCTTCGGCGTGATCGGCGAGGGCGGGGTCGACTACCGACAGGGGTCCTGATACGCGTAGGCGCGGGGTGATGGCGGAATCCGCGGTCGGCTGGGCGAGGGCGTCGTCCAAGCGTTGCCGTAGCCGCGTGGAGGTGGTGTCGCCGCCGTGGAGATCGAAGATCGCGGTACGAATCTCGCCGATGACCTGCTGCAGGTCCTCGGCCATGTTCGTGACGCGCAGCCGGATGGCGGGGTCGCGCGCTCGCGCGGCGGTGCCCTGTGCGCCCAGACCGATGGCGAACAGACGTTGGATGACGTGATCGTGCAGGTCGCGGGCAATGCGGTCGCGGTCGGAGATTACGTCCAGCTCGCGTAGCCGCTGCTGGGTGTCGGCCATTCTCATGACCAGCGCCGCTTGGTCGGCGAAGGCGGTGGCCAGCTCGATGGTCTCGTCGGAGTAGGGACCCGGGTGGGGATCACGCACGACGATCAGCACACCGAGCACCGCCTCTGGGGTGTGCAGCGGCAGGATCAACGCCGGGCCGGTTCCGGGCAGCGCATTCCCGAGGAGGTGGGTGTGGCGGTCGTCGAGCTGAACCGAGCGATGCTGGGTGTAGGCGTCGCCGACAGCGGTCGCCGTCAGGCGCACCACCCGGTCGCGGCCTTCGGTGTCGGGTCCGGCCCAGTGCGTGACGGTGAGTTCGGTGACCTCTGGTGAAGGTACTTCGGTGTCGTCGGGAACCGCGAGCACGGCCTGGATCGAGCCGGTGAGGGCGCGGGCGTGTTCGACGACGTGGGCCAAGACCTGCCGCGAGTCGGTGCCGGCGAGGAACTCGGTGGCGATATCGCGGATCGCGGAGATCCACGACTGCCGGGCACGGGTGGAGTGATACAGCCGCGCGTTGTCGATCGCGACACCGGCGGCCGCCGCGAGTGCCTGCACGATCACCTCGTCGTCCTCGGTGAACGGCTGCCCGTCGGCCTTCTCGGTCAGATACAGATTGCCGTACACCTCGTCGCGGATACGGATCGGAACCCCCAGGAACGTGTGCATGGGCGGGTGCCCGGGTGGCAATCCGACAGCGGTCGGATGCTGGGCGAGATCATCGAGCCGGATCGGTTCGGGCTGGGCGAACAGTAGGCCCAGCACCCCGTGCCCGCGCGGCAGATCACCGATGCGAGCCCGCGCTACGTCATCGATGCCTTCGTAGACGAATCGTTCGAGCTGCGCGTCGTGCCCGCGGACCCCCAGCGCACCGTAGCCGGCACCGACCAGGAGGGTGGCCGCGTGCACGATCGTGCGCAAGGTCTCATCGAGGTCCAGCCCGGCTGTCACCGACAACATCGCATCCACCAGTCCGTCCAACCGGTCGCGGGTGTCGATCATCTGATAGATCCGGTCGCGGGTCTCGGCCGCAAGTTCCCGTAATCGCAACTGCGACAGTGTATCTCGCATCGTTTCGAAGTCGCCGGTCGGGTTGCCGACGGCGTCCGTGTGCACTTCGTTTGACGGCATGATCTGTCCTTCCGTCCCGGCCTGTCGGTCACAGCGAGGGGGCCGGTGAACCCGCCCGCTACGGCAGGCCTCCCGTGTCGAAGGCACGGACGCGCGCCCGTCGATGGTGTCTGTCCGCGGACTGTGCGGTCCGCAATCCGCGACGGCCGGCGGGCGCGGCGGCGCTCCGCACGGGCGGCACACCGAATTTGCGTTCCGACGCCGTTTCGGGTGCGTTGTCGGAGGTGGCGCTGAGCAGGCGGTCCGGGAATGCCAGTTTGTGGATGGTGCGCAGGGTCAGCAGATACTGTCGCACCAGCGGTCCGGTGGTGTAGGGCAGGTCGTACTTGTCGCACAGGGCGCGGACCCGCGCCGCGATCTCGGCGTAGCGGTTGCTGGGCAGGTCGGGGAACAGGTGGTGTTCGATCTGATGGGATAGATGCCCGCTCAGGAATGCCAGCACCGGACCGGCCTCGAAGTTCGCGGTGCCCAGCATCTGCCGCAGATACCATTCCGATGTGGTTTCGTGTTCGAGCACGGCGGGGGTGAACTTCTCCGCGCCGTCCGGGAAATGACCGCAGAAGATCACCAGGTAGGCCCACAGATTGCGGAGGGTGTTGGCGGCGGCGTTCGCTGCCAGGGTTCGCCGCCAGCGCCGACCGCTCAGCGCCGGGAAGAGTACGTAGTCCTTGCCGATCTGCCGCTCGACCTTGCGGATCAGGGCTCGTGTCTGAGTGTGCTTCTGCGATTCGGTCGCCGCGCGATCGTGGTCGGAATACAGGTCGTGCAGCGCGATTCCCCACTCGAAGGTGGCCGCCAGGAACAGGTTTTGCAGCGGTTGCAGCAGGAGTCGCACGCGCCACGGCTGGTCGCGGGTCACCCGCATCACGCCGAAGCCCAGGTCGTCGTCGGCGCCGAGCACATTGGTGAACACGTGGTGGCGGTAGTTGTGCGAGTATCGCCACTGGGAGGACACGCCCGCCATATCCCATTCCCAAGTGCTGGAATGGATTTCGGGATCGTTCATCCAATCCCACTGGCCGTGGCTCACATTGTGGCCGATCTCCATGTTCTCGATGCTCTTCGCCGTCGCCAGCGCCGTGGTTCCGAGCAGCCAGCCGAACTTTCCTCTGCCGCAGGCGATTATCAGCCGGGCCGCCACGTCGAGTACGCGCTGCGCCGCGATCGTCCGGCGGATGTACGCGGCGTCCCGCGTGCCGCGCCCGTCCTGGATGTCTGCGCGGATCGCGTCGAGTTCTCGCCCGAGCGCTTCGACGTCCTCGGGGCTCAGGTGTGCGTACGCGGCGACCTTCGTGATTGCCATTTGTCGTGTCCTCGAATCTCTTGACTCGCGCGGTGGGGCGGCGATCGATCCGGGCGACGGTGCCTGGCGTGCGACGCCGGTCAGCGCTGGAGCATCGCTCTGACCTTGTTCACGGTTCGTTGGACGGCGTGACCGGCGGGCCTGCCGCCGTGATCCGCGCGCCGGCGACCGGCGTCGTCGGTTCCGGCGAGCAGCTTGCGCAGCCGCGCTCGCGCCGCCTGTAGTCGGTACGCGGTCCTGTTGTCACTCATCGGGGTATCCCGTCTCCGGCCGATCAAATCGCGCCCGGGGCCGCCGTAGTGGTGGCCGATCAACCGATGCGAAGGCCGGTTCGAACTCCAGCGTAGGCGCGCGAACGGTGTATGTCTACAGCGTAGGCAGCCAATGTGGACAACAGGTGGACTCGCGGACGGGTCGTCGGCGTGCCACCGATGCCGCGGGGGTACTCTCGGGTTATCGGTGGCACATCGCATCCGGTCGACTCCAGACCGCTTCGTCACGCGATTCTCTAGCAGCCCGGCCGTTCCCGGTCGAGACAGGAGCGTCTCCATGACGCCGAAGCCGCCCCGTGCCGACCGACCGGTCCCGCCCGGCGACGACGTCCCGCACGGGCGCGGAGCGCCCACGCCGCGCGTGCTGCTGAAGCCCGCGGCACCGAGAACCGGTTATGTCGACGGAGTGTGGTGGCCCTATACCGACAAGCTCGCGGAGGAGTTGCCGGGCCTGCTCACCCGCCTGTCGACGCGCCTGCACCCCGTCCTCCGGGTGGGCTACCACCTCGTGGAGTGGGCGACCTCGCCGGGAGAACTGGTCGTATCCGGGCAGGCGGTCCGGCTCGACTGGCATCACGACATCGCCCATACCGTGATGGTGGCCGGGCCGGGAAATCGACGACTCGTCCTGTTGGTCGTACCACCCGACACCGACCCCGGCGACGCGTACACCGCCATGACGGCGGCGGCCGCCGCGAACAATGCCGCGCGGCCGGACGATCTGCTGCAGATCGGCATCCGGAAACGGCGAGAGCGCACACGACGGGCGGCCGCCGTGCGGCGGTGGGCCGCACGCACGACGTCGATCAACTGACCAGCGTTCCGACGGTCCGTCGCCCGGAGCGCGGCACCGCGCCGACGTAGGTCATCGCGGGAATGTCAACGCTGTATGTCTACGATTGCCCAATCGGAGATTCCGATGGGAACGGAGGACATCCCGGATGACCGAACGCCCTGCCGATCGGAAGAACTCCCGATCCGTGCGCCGGAGGTCCGGCGTCGCCGGTACCGCCGCTCGCCGCGACAGGCCGGTCACCCGCGCCGTGGTGCTGGACGCGGCGCTCGAACTCATCGACCGCGACGGCGTCGACGCGTTGTCCATGCGGCGCCTGGCGGAGGCGGTCGGACGGGACCCGATGGTGATCTATCGGCATGTGCCCAACAAGGCGGCCGTGCTCGACGGGGTCGCCGAGATCGTGTTCGCGCGGCTGACCGTCGACCCCGCCGACACCGACTGGGCCGGTCAGCTGCGGGGGATCGCACGAGACTTCCGCGGCCTCGCGCTGGCCCATCCACGAGTGGTTCCGTTGTTGGTGACCCGGCCGCTGGCCACTCCGCTGGGAATGCGCCCGCCCGCGGTGGTCCGGCCGCTCGAGGACATCCTCGAATTGCTCACCCGCGCCGGGTTTTCCGGTGCGGACGCGTTGCATGTCTACCGAGCGTTGTTCGGGTTCCTCTACGGGCATGTGCTCAACGAGTTGCAGGAGGTCGTGGAACGACCCGAGGAGACCGACGAGGTGCTGCGTCTGGGGCTGTACCGGCTGCCGATCGAGGAGTTTCCCCGGGTGCGGGGGCTCGCGTCGGCACTCGCCGCCTACGACGGCGGCGCGGAACTGGAACGCGGCCTCGACATCCTGCTCACCGGTCTCGCCGCGACCCTGCCGGGTCTCGGGCGCTGACCGCCGCCTCCCGGTCCGCGCCCGCGCCGCCTTCGGAGTCCCAGCGCTGCTGCGCGGCCGCCATATCGGTCGAGTCCACCGGGGAGATGACCCGAAGGACGAGCTTAGCGTCGATGGCCACCCCGAGAATCTCGACGGTGTGCGCGGGCGCATGCCGGTAGCCGTCGAGTCGGACCAGTCGTTGGCCGAAGCCCAGTTTTCTGGGGGCGGATTCCCACTCGTCGAGGTGATAGACGACGCGGTGAATCGGCCCCAGCCGAGGCGTGAGTGCTGCGAGCAGGTCCGGAAGCTCGGCGGTGAGGTCGCTGCTGTAGGGCCGCCAATAGGCGGCTATGGTCCCGGCGCCGGGCGGGGCTGACTCGAGTCGCGGTGAGTGTCCGGCGGATGTCGGTCGACGTGCGGTGGTTTCGGTCGGTTGTGGCGTTGGTTGTGACGTCATGGTGAACACCCTTCTCTCGCGAGTTCGTCATCGGTGGAGCTCCTGGGGTTGCCTCCCGCCGGCGAGCGGTCATGGTTCGGCGCACGGAGGCGACAGGGTGGCGGTGAGGCCGGTGAGCAGGATGTCGAGGCCGTGCTCGAGCTCCGCCGCGCCGTCGTAGGTGGTCAAGTCGGTGGCGAGGCCGCGCAACAGTGGGAATTCGTCGATCGGCAGGCGGTGCAGGCCCAGGCGCAGCAGATCGGTCGACTCCTCCGGGAGTTCCACTATCTCCTGCAGCTCGGTGAGGACGTGGCCGTAGAGGAAGCCGAACAGGGCGCGGTAGATGCGCAGAGCGTCGGCGCCGGAGAACTCCGCGTCGATGAGCAAGCGCAGGATGCGCTCCACCGGTCGCAGGGTGCCGATGGGGCGCAGCCCCAGCGGGGTGGCCAAGGGGCGGGTCACCAGTAGCGGAACCGTCTTGGGATGGGTGAGGGCGGTATGGCGGAAATCCCGTGCGATCAGTCGCAACTGATGGCGCCAGTCCGGATCCGAGGCGTCGACGGTCAAGTGCTCGAGTACGACCTCGACGACGCCGTCGAGCACCGCGGCCTTGTTCGAGGTATGCCGGTAGATCGCCATCGGATCGCGGCCCAGCGCTTCGCCCAAGCGGCGCATGGACAGCTGATCGACGCCCCGGTCGTCGATGATCTCGAGCGCTGCCGCGAGGACGGCGGCGCGGGTGAGTGGGATGTCGTGGGTGCGCGGGCCGCTTCTCGGTCCGGTGCGTTTACGGTTCATCAGTCACCTCGCGACCCGAATTCTGGGCATCAGTAGTCTGTTTCGCGGCCCGTACGGACCTCTGAAGCGAACGCGGGGTGAACGCGATGGCCCGAGCGGCCGGTCAGTAGTAGTGGCGTCGGCCGCCGACGGTGTGCCCACGGCGACCCGCGAGCAGGAGTCCGGCGCCGAGGGCGAGGATCAGCACTCCGGCGATATCGAAGACGATGTTGTCGACGATGAATCCGACCCCGAGCAGAAGTGCGCCGAGAATGATCATGAGCGGATACCTGATTTCGGGCAGGTGACGCCGGACTCGGCCGGCACCCCTCCAGTAGACACCGCCTGGGCCCCTGATGTCAACAATGTAGGTCTACGTACTAGAGCTCCATTGGTCGTCCAGAACGTAGCTCTACATCGTTGACTATTCGGTCGGCGCGGCGTTCACTGAAGTGGCAACGCCGAGATCGCCGGTGCTCACGGTGTATTCGCACCGGATGACCGCGCGGAAGTCGCGCCAAGTCTGCTGACCGGTTTCTCCGTGACGGGAACATCCGTCCCGTCGCCTTCGGCTGAATTCGAGGCAAACCGATGAACGACCAGTCGGCCCCAAACCGCACGGCATCGCGTCCACTCGGTGGGAGCGACGATGTCGATCCACCGTTCGTCCGACCCGCTGAATGGACTCCCCGCCACGAGGACCGACGAGCCGTTCGTGATGAGCTGATCGAGCGATATCAGCCGCTGGCCGAACATATCGCCGGCAGGTTCGCCGTCGGCGGCACGAACACGGACAGCCTGTTGCCTCACGCCCGGGCGGGGGTGGCGCTGGCTGTCGATCGATTCGATCCCGGCGGCGGAACATCGTTCCTGTCCGTCGCGGTGCCCACGATCATCGGCGAGGTCCGCCGGAATTCCCGGGACTATCAGGGGGCCGAGTGGATACCGCGGTGGCTCGCGCGGATCCGCCCGCCGATCGGCCCCGCCATCGATGCGCTGTGCCGTCGGCTGGGGCGGATGCCCACCGCCGGCGAGATCGCTGCCGAAGTCGGTGGAGACCGGGTCGAGGTGACCCGGGCTCTGGTCGTTCACAACGCCCGCCGCAGATGCTCCGGTTACGACTCCCGCTTCGAATGATGTCGAGCTTCAACGGAACCGCACGGTGCTATCCCAGGACTTGTCGCATCCGCTCGCCGGCGCGGTCCGGATCGGTATCGGAGGGGATGATCAACAGGGTCATCTGGGTGCCGTCGGTTGCGACAGCCTCCATGATGTCGGGCGGCTGATCGGGTTCGGGGCCGTGGGTGTGCACGTCATCGTCGCGATCGATGTCTCGTTGGGCGAGGCTGATCGTGTTCCAGGCGAAGCCGATCCGGGCGAGGGGGCCCAGTCGCGGAGTGAGGGCGCTGATGAGGTCGTGTAGTTCGGTGGTGAGGTTCGGTGTCCACGGCCACCAGGCCCCGTCGATCGGTGCCGGGTCGGCGTCGCGCTCGCGCAGGAGCAGCCGGGGGTTCGGGTCGGGGCGGGGAAGGGCTGTCGTTCGCGCGAGGACGTAGTCGTATCGGTCATCTCGGCGTGGTTGGTAATGGGTCTTTCCCGGGGGGTGTGGTTCATGGCAAGAACTCCGAATCCAGGTCCGATCCGATCGCGCGGCCGGCCGTCGCCAGCATGGCTCGCGCGAAGGGACCGTCGGCATCAGCGGGAACGGTCTGGACAACGATCACGGTGCCGTCGACTCCGCACAGGTAGATCGTGCCGAACAGCTCGAAGGGGTAGGGGTCCAGCCGCATGGTGCGGTTGTCCAGCAGGAGCTTCCGTCCGGCTGGGGCCCAGGGACGCGGGTCGAAGACGGTGCGCCACACCGGTCCGGTCCGTGACCGGAGTGCGGTGATCAGGTGCGGGAGTTCGGTGGCGATATCACTCGACCGCGGCCACCAGACCGCGTCGATGTATCCGCTCGATGCGGATTCGGGGCGTAGACTCAACCGTTCCGGATAGGTAATGCTCGATCGTGGCGTCATCAGACGCTCCTGTCGTGGGCGGGGGAAGGCCAGATTTTGGAATTAGGGGGCGGCCCCCCCCCG
>NZ_JASCXP010000242.1:0-11309 GCF_030010695.1 Nocardia sp. CC201C | reverse complement strand
GACTGCACGGCGCGCATTCTCACCGCTCCCGAGATCCGGCAGGCGGCGGTGCAGGTGACCGGCGGCCTGGATCCGCGCGAACTCACCCAGCAGTGGCGGGGGGCCGAGGTCGGCAACGGCGTGAACATCGGTGCGGCGGTGGATCCCCGGCGGCTCGGCACCGACGTGCTCGACAGCCTCTGGGTGCCGCCGACCCGAGGCACCACCGTGGTGGTGCGGCTGCGGCCGGGGCGGTCGGCGCACACCGTGCGGGTCGGGGCGGCGTGGCGGTTGACCATGCGTGAGCTGCCCGAGAAACCCCTACAGCCGCACATGATCTCGATGAACGGACGCCACCGCGACGGACTGCTCGCCCACCTGCCGCTGGCCGTGCCCGGAGCGGACGCCGCGGTGCCGACCGACGAATTCCCCGTCGCCGATCTCGACGCGTTGCGGCTGCCGTCCGCGGGCTGCGGGCAACTGCTCGGATCCGACGCCGAGGGCCGCGGCGTCGCCATCCGCCTGGTCGGACAGGGGATTTCCCGCGTGTACGTGGCGGGCGAGCTCTATCTCGCCCAGCAGCTGATATTCCGGGCGCTGGCGATCGGGGAACGGGTGCTGATCCGCACCGACCGACCGCACTCCTGGGAGCACCTCGTCACCACCATCGGCAATCCGGAGCGGCTCACCATCGCCACCGAAACCCATCAACCCGACACCGATTTCACCGCCACCGTCGTCGACGGCGTGCTCGCGCCCGCACCGCACGCGGGCATCACCACCGTCTACCTCACCGGCGACCCGCTCGGCTGGCCGGACACCAGGCCCGAGCTGTCCCTCCACCAGCCCGGAGCCGTCGGCAACCGAATCACCTTGCGCACCGGCACCACTCGGGAGGAACTGACCCTGGTGTCCATCCCGAGCGAGACCACCTATATCGGCCGACCGCGCGGGGCACACGCCCAGACCCGGTGAGGCTCAACCGGGATACGGCTCCGACGCCCGCGCCGCCCGCAGGTGCCGACCCCACCAGTCGAGCTGGCGCAGCAGCCGCCCGGCGGCGTCGACGGCGGCACCGTCGGCGGTCTCGCCCGCCGCGTCGAATCTGCGCTTGGCCTCGTGGAAACTCACGGTCTCGCGAATCGACACCATGTGGATCTCGGCCACCACCTGCCGCAACTGCTCCACCGCACGCAGGCCGCCCGACAGTCCGCCATAACTGACGAAGCCGATCGGCTTGCCCCGCCACTCCCGTTTGGCCGAATCCAGCGCCGTCTTCAACGACGCCGGATACCCGTGGTTGTACTCCGACGTCACCGCCACGAAAGCGTCCGCTGCCGCCACCCGCTCCCGGTACGCCACCACCTCCGGCGTCTCGCTCAGATCCACCGGCAGCGGCGTATCGAGCAGATCCACCACTCCGACATCGAATCGCCCGTCTCCCCGGGCCGCCCGCAGAAACCAGTCCGCCACCACCGGCGCGAACCGCCCCGGCCGCGTACTGGCCACGATCACCTCGAGCCGCACCGGATCATCCATGCGCGCAGCCTAACCCCGCACGGAAACCGGTGGCGCACCGCACGCTGACCGGGTGTCACCATCGCCGCGGCGGGCGGTCAGGGTTGGGTGCCGGTGGCGTAGGCGGCGAGGCCCTGGGCGGGTGAGATGCGCGGGGTGAAATCGAGGGCGCGGCGGGCACGTTCGGGGTTGGCGACCAGGTGCCGGATATCGGTGGCGCGGTACCGGCCGGTGACGACGGGTTCGGGGCCGCCCAGGGCCTTGGCCAGCAGGGAGGCGACCTGCCAGACGGTGACCGGTCGGCCCGAGGCGATATTCAGCGGCACGAAGCCGGGCAGGTGCTGGCGGACGGCCGCCACCGTGGCGGCGGCGACATCGCGCACGTGCACGAAATCCCGGGTCTGGCCGCCGTCCTCGAAGATGTGCGGGGCGCGTCCGGCCGCGAGTTCGGCACGGAAGCGTGCCACCACACCGGCTTCCGCCGTCCGCACCGGACACACCGGGTCGCCGTAGACGTGGTGGTATCGCAGCACCGTGGCCGACACCCCCGGCTGCGCCGCCCATGCCAGCGCGTAGTTCTCCTGCGCGACTTTGCTTGCCGCATAGGCGCTTCGGGGCCGCACCGGCGCATCCTCACCCACCGGCTCCCAGGTCAGCAGATCTCCCGTACGCGGGGCCCGGTGATCGAACATTCCCCGATCCAGATCGCGCCGCCGCCGCATGCCCGGATGGAACACCCCACCCCGCATCCCGCGATACCGCCCCTCCCCGTAGACCGCCACCGACGAGGCCAGCACCAGCCGCCGCACCCCGGCCCGCTCCATGGCCGTCAGCAGTGCCGCGGTCGCGGCGTCATTGTGCGCCACGAACACCGACGCGCCCCGCATGAGATCCACGCCGGGCATCCGGTTCGAGTCCACCGCCTCCGCGTCGACCGCGCCCGGCCCGGCGCCCGCCAGATGGCACACCACGTCGACACCGGGCAGCAACTCCGCCAGGGCGTCGGCATCGCGCACATCGACCATCGAAACCCCCTGCGGCGGTTCGGCATCCGCCCCGTGCACGTCCTCCCACATGCTGTCCACCGCGACCACCTCGTGCCCGGCCGCAGTCAGCGCCCGCCGCACATGCCCCCCGATGAACCCGGCCACCCCGGTCACCAGCACCCGCGACCGTTCCCCCGGCCCACCACCCACGCTCATGCCCCCAGCGTAAGCGAGCGGCGACACCCCGGGACCGGCCGAACGCGCCTGCCCGAGGTCGCGCCGCGCATCCGGCCGGTTACGGCAGTTCGAACGGCAGTTTCACGCCCGTACCCGCGTGCACGCGGCAGTGGTCGCAGGTGTCGTCGCGGTCGACGGCGGCGACGGCGCGGCGCACCAGGGTTTTGAACGGGACCAGGTTGCGTTCGAACTCGGCGAACACGGCCGCGGCGGAGACGCCCTCGCCGGACTCCAGCCCGGCGTCCAGGTCGGTGACCAGAGCGATTGCGCTGTAGCACATTTCGAGTTCGCGGGCGAGGACGGCCTCGGGATGCCCGGTCATGTTCACCAGTTCCCAGCCCTGTCCGGCGAACCAGCGGCTCTCGGCGCGGGTGGAGAAGCGCGGCCCCTGCACGACCACCATGGTGCCGTGGTCCTTCATGGGGAGTTCGGTGACGGCGGCCGAGACGGCGGCCGCGCGCAGTTCGGCGCAGTACGGATCGGCGAAGGCGACGTGCACCCCGCCCGCGTCGAAGAAGGTCTGGTCGCGGCCGGAGGTGCGGTCCACCAGCTGGTCGGGTACGGCGACGGTGCCCGGCCCCCAGTCGGCGCGCAGGCTGCCCACCGCGCACGGACCGAAGATCCGCCGCACGCCGAGCGAGCGCAGCGCCCACATATTGGCGCGGTAGGGCACCGTGTGCGGCGAGTACTCGTGCTTGCGGCCGTGCCGGGGCAGGAAGGCCACCGACCGCCCCTCCACCGTGCCGATGGTGATCGGGGCGCTCGGCGCGCCGTAGGGCGTCTCGGCCTCGACCGTGGTCGCGTCGTCACCGAAGAAGTCGTAGAACCCGCTGCCGCCGATAATGGCCAGCGTGGCCCGAGGATCCGCACTCATGCCCCGATTCTTGCGTATCCGTGCATGGGTGTCGGTGTCAGGTGGTGACGGCCCGCGCGCACGTGTACCCTAGGGGGGTATTAGCGGGCGAGGGCCGACACGGCCGGGAGTGAGGGTATGCCGGTGACCGACGAGAACACCACTGTCGAGGCGGCCGAGTCGTGCCACGATCACGCCACGCACGGCTACATCACCGCCAAGGACGACTACCTCAAGCGCCTGCGCCGTATCGAAGGCCAGGCCCGCGGCCTGCAGCGCATGGTCGAGGAGGAGAAGTACTGCATCGACATCCTCACCCAGGTCTCGGCCATGACCAAGGCCCTCCAGGCCGTCGCCATGGGCCTGCTCGAGGATCACATCAGCCACTGCGTGGTGGACGCCGCCGTCGCGGGCGGACCGGAAGCCGAGGCCAAGATCAAGGAAGCCACCGACGCCATCGCCCGCCTGGTACGCAGCTGAGCCCGGATACGCGGCCGCGGTATCAAGCGCTTTCGCGCCCCACTAGACGGATCCGCTCGGCGCCCGGCGCGGCCGCCGTATCGCGGGAGCCACGGCGGCGCGTGGCGGCCGGGGCGTCGGGTGCGACCACCGGCGGTGCGCCGAGCAGATCGCGCAGCGGCGGATCGACCCGGCCGACGCCGAGATTCAGATCGGCGTAGAGGAAACCCTCCTCGTCCTCGGCGAGGGGAGTGGCCAATTCGGCTCCGTCCGAGCCGAAGATGCGCGCGTAGCCCCCGCCGCGCGCCAGTCGCGCGTTCACCCCGGGCACCGACAGTCCGGCCGACCCCACCACCGCGCACGGGGCCAGCACGAATGCGCCGCCCTCGATCGCGTACAACCGGCTCGCCGTGGTGGGCGCGCCGATTCCGGCGGTATCCCCGGCGGTGAGGAATCCGGGCCAGGCCGCGACGTGGATCTGCTGTCCGTCGGCGCGCATGGCGCGGGTGAACAGCGGCCGCGAATTCTCCTGCCCGGACAGTGCGCCCAAGCGTCCGATGCGGCTGCGGTGCACCGTCGGCAGGCCCGGCGTGCCCGCGCTGAACACGCGCCGCTCCTGGCTGTTCAGTCCCGGTTTGCGGCGCAGCGACAGCACCGTCCCGGCGTCGTCGATGACGGCCTGCGTCATGAATACGCGGCGATCACACCGCTCCACGAATCCGAACACCACGTGTATTCGATACTCCCGGGCCGCATCGAGCACCGCACGCATTTCCGCGCCGTCGCGGGTCATGGCATTGGAGCGGTAGTGCGCAACGGATTCCGCCGCACCGCGCCCATCCGGCGATACCCACCACGGATAGCCGGGTACGAAAGCCTCGGGGAATGCGATCAGTTCCGCACCAGCCGCAGCGGCAGCGCCCATCAATTCGACAATATGTTCGATTCCGGCGCGCAGTTGCCATTTCGGCTCTGCTTGAACGACAGCGACCCGCACTTTCTCTCCCTCGGCAACTCCCGCGTAAACCCCTTCGTCTTCGCATTCTTTGCAGGAACGGGTTGCCGCACAATGCCTATCCGTGCCTGGTTACCGACCGTCCGTGCCAGTGCGGCCGCCCACCACCCTGAATGAGGCCGGGGTCGTTCCCTTTTCGACTCGGAAGGCCCGATAGAAATGCCGTTCGGTGAGGAATCCCGATGCGGCGGCGACAACCGCTATGGGCAGCATAGAGTCTCGGGTGAGCATTTCGCAGGCGTGTTCCACCCGCATTCGCCGCAATACCGCGGCCGGACCCTCCTCGAAATCGTCGAACACGCGGTACAGGGTGCGACGCGACATCGCGCAGCCGTCGGCTATTCGATCGACGGTGAGCTCGGGATCGGTGCAGCGGGCGCGCATGAAGTCGAGTACCCGCTGACGCGCGAAGGCGTCCGCGGACTGCTCGGACTCCGCCCCTCCGGCCGCCAGGGTGACCGCGGAGGCGAGCAGATCCATTCCCGGCGCCATGAGCAACCGCGCCTGATCCGGTTCCCGTCCCTGCAGTTCGGCCAGATCCCGGAAGTACCGCGCCACCACCCCGGCGGGACTGTCGTGCGATACGGCGGTGGCGGTCGGCAATTCGTCGTCGACGAGTCCGGTGAGTTCCCGTATTCGCGCCAGCGGCACCCGCACGACCGCCATTTCCCATTCCTCGGGAATCACCCAGTGATAGGGCCGGGTGGTGTTGTAGAACACCAGCGAGCCGGGCCCCACCTCGGCGACCCGGCCGTCCTGATACAACCGTCCGTGCCCACCGAGCTGAACGGTCGCGATCAGGTACTCGTCGCTCGACCGCGCGATCAGACCATTCGTGCGCCGCGCCTCCTGCGGCGTCGATCCGACGGTGGACAAGTCCACGTCGTCGTAGTGGCCCAGTTCGATCCGTCCGTGAAAACTCCGGGACGGCAGCGGTGCGGACGCCAGCGGCACATAGCTGTCCCCGAGCAGCGCCTCCCACTGCTCGAATACCTCCGCCGCCGACTCGTCGGCACCGGATCGCAGCTCGATTCGTTCGAGCGCCGACCGATTCAATTCCGCACTCACCTTGCACCCGGTGTACGTCGATGATTGCGTTGCAGTCTGTCAGATTCCCGGCGCCGATCCCAATGACCGCGCTTACAGGCGGCTTCCGTTCACGACGACTCGTGCAGAAGTGGCGCGAGCGTGCGCAGCGTCGACAACGAATCATCGTCGAGCACCTGCAGCACTACGTGGTCGGCGCCGGCGTCGATGTGGTGGACCAGCTGCTCCACAACGGATTTCGCGCTTCCGTGCGCTACCAGGGCATCCAGTAGCCGATCGCTGCCCGGTTTCACCAGATCGGCGTCCTCGAATCCCAACCGCCGCAGATTGCTCGTGTAATTCCGGAGGTCGAGATAGAACTCCACCCGCGGTATCGCCTGCGCCCGGGCGCGCACCGGATCGGTATCCAGCACCACCTTGTGCTCCACGGCCAGCAGTGCGTCCGGCCCGAGAATCTCGCGCGCACCGCGAGTGTGTTCGGGGGTGACCAGATACGGCAGCGCGCCGGCGGTGCGGTCACCGGCGAGTCGCAGCACTCGCGGGCCGAGCGCGGCCAAGGCGCGACGTTCCTTCGGCACCCCCGCGCGGTCCAACTCGTCGAGGTATTCGACGAGCACCTCGTAGGGCTTGCGGTATTCGCCGGTCATCTCCGGATGGCCCGCACCGATGCCGAGCAGGAATCGTCCCGGATAGCGGGCGTCCAGGCGATGGAAGGACTCGGCCACCTCCTTGGCCGGGGCCGACCAGACATTCACGATGCTGGTGGCCACGCTGATGGTCTCGGTGGCGGCGAGCAGCTCCGCCACGCCCGGCAGCTCGGCCGGCGGCGATCCGCCCAGCCACAGCGTCCCGTAGCCGAGCCGCTCCAGCTCCCGGGCCTCTTCCGGGGTGAATCCCCCGTGGGCACGCCAGACACCGAATCTTCCGAGTTCCGTCATACCGAGAGCGAACTCGATCGTGCACTCGGCTATTCCACCACCGTCGCCGTTCAGGCCGCGTGCACCGCGCT
The DNA here is from genome assembly GCF_030010695.1 of Nocardia sp. CC201C. Taxonomy (NCBI): domain Bacteria; kingdom Bacillati; phylum Actinomycetota; class Actinomycetes; order Mycobacteriales; family Nocardiaceae; genus Nocardia; species Nocardia sp. CC201C. The sequence continues at coordinate 4,206 of NZ_JASCXP010000242.1, read as the reverse complement.
GAGATCGAGCTCGACGTCGGCGAAGAGAATGCCCTCGGCCCCGCCCGCCAGCGGTGCGGCCAGTTCCCGCCCGCCGGGTGCGTAGATCCGGGTGTGCCCGCCCGGTCCGCGCACCAGTCGCTTGCCCGCGTCCGGCCCGCGGCGCTGTTCACTGCCCGCGACATCCATGACGGCGCACGGCGCGATCACGAACATGCCGCCCACCACCGCGTACCAGAGCGTGGCGGCGGTGTTCACCCGCACGCCCCAGCCCACCTCCTTGGCGACGATGAACCCCGGCCAGGACACCACGTGCAGCTGCGCCCCGGCACGCTCGAGATCCTGCCGGGCGGGCAGTCGCAGCTGCTCGGACCCGCCGTGCATGCCGATCCGCCCGATGGCGGAGCGGAATACGTAGGGCTGCACCCGATCTCCGGGCGTGAAGATCTTCGCCTCCAGTTCCGTCGGCTCCGGTTTGCGCCGCAATCCGACGAGATTCCCGCGATCGTCGATCAAACCCTGCGACAGGTACAGGTCGTTGCCGGATCGTTCGCTGAATCCCACCACCACGTGAATCCGATTCCGCCGCGCCGCATCGGTGATGCGGCGGAATTCGGCACGGCCCACGATCATCGAATTGGTCCGGTAGCGGGCGAAGAACCCGGGTCCGCCACCGACCGAGTCCAACCACAGCCACCACGGATATCCGGGCAGGAACGCCTCGGGGAAGGCGACCAATCGTGCTCCGCCGGCGGCCGCCTCCGTGATCAGTTCCACGGTCTGCTCCACGCCGGCGCGCAGGTCCAACCAGCGCGGCTCGGCTTGCACCGCCGCGACTCGCACTTTCGAAAGCACCTCGCCTCCCCTCGACACTCACCGTTGATTGACGGTGCAATCACCCTTCGCCAGGTGAGTGCCGGGGCACACCGACATCTCGTGCCGTGCTACCGACCGTGCGTGCCTGGTTAGCCGTCGGGGCCGAGACCGGTGCGGAATTCGCCCGGCGTCATCCCGGTCTCGTCGCGGAAGGCGCGGTAGAAGTGCCGCTCGGTGCCGAAACCGGAGGCGAAGGCGATGGCCGACAGCGGCCGGGAGGGATCGGCGCGCAACAGTTTGCGGGCGTGCTCGATGCGCATGCGCCGCACCAGCGCGGCGGGTCCGCCGAACCCGGCGCAGACGCGATAGAGCGTGCGCCGCGAAACCAGGCAGGCGTGCGCGACCTCGTCCATGGTGAGGTCCGGGTCGGTGAACCGGCGGCGTAGGTAGGTCAGCACCTGCCGCCGGGTGAAGATCGAGTCGGTGGGCGCGGCGGTATTGCCCCCCGTGGCCAGCAGCACCGCCGAGGCGAGCATCTCCACGCACTGGGTGCCGAGTACGTTTGCCGCTCGGTCGCTTTCACCGGGCGGCAGTTCGGCCAGCCCGCGGAAGAATCCGGTCACCACGCCGAGTGCGCCGTCGGTGGGCATGGCCGTGGCAATCGGCAGTTCGTCGCGGGTCAGGCCGGAGTGTTCGAGCAGTTGGTCCATCGGGGCGCGCACGATCACCGACAGCGCGTTGTCGGTGGTGAGGCTGACCAGCGGCCGCCCGCTGTCGAAGAAGGCGATGGATCCGGTGTCGGTCTGGGCGCGCCGCCCCTGCTGCTCGGTCCAGTTGACCCCGTCGACGACGAAGTTGGCGAGGAAGAACTCGTCGGTGGACTGATCCACCTGTTTACGCGATCGGATCACCCGCTGCGCGCTGGCGCGCATCAGGGTCACGCTGGAGCGCTCGAACTGGGTGCAGGTCAGCTGGCCGTGCCAGTGCCCCTGTGCCAGCGGCGCGACGGTCGCCGGCACCACGGTGTCGGCGACGATGGCCTCCCATTGTTCGAAGGCTTGGCGCGGCGAAACATCCGAGGTCGATATGACCTCGGCGGTGGCGGCAATCGGTCGGCCCACACCGCTATCTTCCCACCGAGTGGGCCGGAACTCCCAGCATTCCGATCGACGCTATGAGTTCGCTCGCTTCACATTCGCAGATAAGCGAATTCGATCGGACAAATCGGGCGCACATCAGGCGAGGTCGGACACCCGGAACGCCGCCGGGGTGACCCCCTTCTCCAGCCGGAAGGCCCGGTAGAAGTGCCGCTCGGTGAGAAAACCGGACGCCCGCGCCACCGCCGCGATGGGCAATGCCGATTTCGTCAGCAGCTCGCACGCGTAGTCCACCCGCATCCGCCGCAGCACCGCCGCCGGGCCGCCCTCGATCTCGTCGAAGACCCGATACAGGGTACGTCGGGACATCAGGCAGCCCTGGGCGATCCGATCGACGGTGAGGCCCGGATCGGTGCGGTGGGCGCGCATGTAGTCCAGCACCCGCTCGCGGGCGAAGGCGTCCGGAGTGGACCGCTCACTACCCGCGGCCAGGGTCACCGCGGAGACCAGCATGTCCATGGCCGGAGCCGCCAGTGCCGCCGCCTGGTCCGGATCGGTGCGCTGAATTCCGGCCAGGCCCTGGAAATAGCGGGCCACCACGCCGGCCGCGGAGTTGCCGGGCAGCGCCACCACGGTCGGCACCTCGTCCAGGGTGATCCCGCTGTGCTCACGCAATCGGCTCAGCGGGACCTGTACGACCGCCTTCTCCCACCGGCCCTCGATCTCCCAGTGGTACCGCTCCCCGCTGCCGTAGAGCACCATCATGCCGGGACGCAGAGCGGCGACCCGGTCACCCTGATGCAACCGCCCCTGGCCCCGGACGAAGATCCCGGCCAGCAGATACTCCTCCTCGGCATCGGCGACCGCCCGCGCGGTGCGCCGCACCCGCTGCGGCGTCGACCCCACCGCCGACAGCTCCACGCCGCCGTAACTGCCGTGGCTGATCCATCCGTGGAAGTGATGCGGCGCGGTGGGCGATACGGCCAGCGGGAAGTACGTCTCACTCATATGCGCTTCCCAGCGCTGAAACGCCTCATCCGACGAGACCTCGGCTCCGGAGCGGATCTCGACCTCGCGGATATCCGGCACCCAGCCGGTCACCGGCTGCCGCTCCCTCCGGCGGCGGTCACTCCGATCACGGTGATGGCGGCATGGCAGGTCGACACGACTACTCCTCATCTCCCGAACGGACAGCTGTGCGAATACTCAACTGCCGCAGCAGCCCTCAGCGCCGGGCACGGTGCGCACCTCTCGCGTCCGGGCATTGCGGGCGGCCAGTTCGGCGGCGGGCGGATAGTCGACGGCGACCAGACTCAGGCCGTGCGCCGGGGCCACGGTCACCGCGCTGGAACGTTCCCGTTCGCGCAGCAGGCCCGCCACCCACTCCGGCGTACGCCGCCCCTCGCCGACCGCCAGGACCGCGCCCACCAGGCTGCGGACCATGGACCAGCAGAACGCGTCGGCGCTCACGTGGGCGGTGAGCAGATCGCCGGCGCGCTCCCAGTCGAACCGCTGGAGTTCACGTACCGTGGTGGCACCTTCGCGGCGGCGGCAGAAAGCGGCGAAATCATGCAGCCCCAACAGTTCTCGCGACGCGGCGCGCATGGCGTCCAGATCGACGTCGGAGCGGCACGCGACCACGCTGCGCGCCTGCAACGGCTCCGCGCCGTAGGGCGCGGTGGTGAGGCGGTAGGCGTAGTGCCGGCGAACGGCGGAGAAGCGGGCGTCGAATTCCGCGGGCGGGAAACTCACCGCCTTGACCCGCACGTCCTTCGGCAGGAACCGCGCCAGCCGGTGCACCAGCCGCGGCCCGTCCACCTCGGCGCGGGTGTCGAAATGCGCGACCTGCCCCTCGGCGTGCACCCCCGCGTCGGTGCGCCCGGCCACGGTCAGCTGCACGGGCTCGCGCAGCACCTTGCTCAGCGACTCCTCGAGCACACCCTGCACGGTGCGCAACCCGGGCTGGCGGGCCCAGCCGATGAAGTCGGTCCCGTCATAGCCGATATCCAGCCGCACCCGCACCGCACCCGGCTCCGAGCCCGAATCCTCCACCGCCACAGCCACCTCCTGGTTGACACGAGTCGAGCCCGCCGCCCCCGAAGGGACGACGGGCTCGACATGAGTCCGACTATCGGGGCACCGGGGCGTACCCCGGCTCCCAGGGGCGCGGGGGCGGAGCCTCAGATCCCCGCCACGCACCCGGCTCATATGGGGGTGCGGGCGAAGCCTCAGATCCCCGCCACGCACCCGGCTCATACGGGGGCGCGGGGGGGCCGACCCCCCCCCCCCAACGAACCAAGAAGAACGGGACCGT
>NZ_JASCXP010000241.1:0-11327 GCF_030010695.1 Nocardia sp. CC201C | reverse complement strand
ACGACAGCGCGGCGGCGATTCCGATGGCGCCGTACAGATTTCCGAACACCCGGCCGAGCATGCCGTCGGGCACCAGCCGCTGGATCAGGGTGCTGGATGCCACGTCCATGCCAGCGATACCGAGGCCCCGCACCGCCTGCACGGTGAACGCGGCGGCCACCGACCAGGCCAGTCCGGTGAGCAGATTCCCGGCGCTGCTGACCAGGAAACCGCCGATGAGCAGCGCGGTCATCGACATACGGGTGCTCAGGCGGCCGATCAGCGCGTAACCGATCAGCAGTCCGATGCCCACCGCGCCCAGCAGCAGGCCCACCGCGGCGTCGCCGGAACCCAGGGTCTGCGTGGCCAGCAGCACCAGGGCCACATCGTCCACGCCGTTGCACGCCACCACCGCGCAGAAGCCGAGTGCCACGATCCGCACCACCGGGGTGCGCAGGATGTAGCGCAGGCCCGTCCGGGCGTCGGTCAGCAGCGAACCCGGGTTCCCGTCCGCCGGGGTCGGCGGCATCGGCCGGGTGGCGAGCAGGACCAGCGCCGACAGCAGGAACGAGGCCGCGTCGACCAGCAGCACACCCCGGATGCCGAGGAAGGGCAGCAGGGCGGCGGCGAGCAGCGGGCCGAACGCCTCGGCGGCATTGGCCCCGAATCCGATGGTGGAGTTCGCGGTCGCCAGATCCTTGTCCGCCACCATGGCGGGCACCGCGGACCGGGAGGCGGGCTGGAAGATGTTCGACGCGACGGACCGCGCCGCCACCAGCGCCAGCAGCAGCGGCAGCGGCGGCAGGGACAGCGCGATCAGCAGGACCAGCACGCCCTGCGCCACCTCGCAGCCGATCATGAGGCGGCGGCGGTCGAAGCGGTCGCTGAGCGCACCGGTCAGCGGACTCAGCAGGGAGGGCACGAAATCGCCGACGAGCAGCAGCAGCGCCACCGCCAACCCCTGCCCGGTGGTGTGCGCGACGTGCAGCATGAGCGCGACCAGGCTCATGGAGTCGCCCGCATAGGACACCACCCGCGCCGTGAACAGCGCGCCGAGCGGGCGGTTGGTGCGCAGCAGTCGCAGCGCGCGGCCGCGCTGCGCGGTCGGCGCGGGGGTCGGCATGCGGATGGGCCTCCACCGGATCGGATCTCTCGCCACGGCGGGCACGCCCCGGCAGCGCCCCATGGTGCCCCGGGGGTCGAATCTCACGCAATCGATTTCCGGATTCGGCGGTGCGCGCCTGCGCAACAACCGCGCACCGGTCGGATACCCTGCGAGCCGATTCGAAGATCTGGCCACGATTGACCCGGGTTCACCGAAAGGCGGGGCACGATGAGCGGATTCGACACTTCACGCCTGATGGCCGGCACCGCGTGCGCGGCAGCCTGTCTGGCACTACCGGCGGTCATCGCCCCGCACGCGCAGGCGGCGGTCTCACCGACACTGTCGGTGACGATGGGAGGTTCCGCGCTCGGCGCGGCCAGACTAGCGGCGGTCGGCTGCCCGCAGACAGCGACGGCCCGGGTGACCATGCCCGACGGCAGCCCGGTCACCGGCGGCTTCGTCGACTTCTTCAGCCGCCTCCCCGGCGTGGCCGGCAATACCGTCGGCACCGCCCCGGTACACGACGGCACCGCCAACATCCCGTGGGTTCCCGATATCGACGGCCAGCACATCGTCAGCGGCGTCTACTACGGCGGCCCGGCCGGCGTGCGCACCACAGCGGGCTACACCACCATCACCACGGTCGATACCGGCGGCGTCTGCGCCTGACGGATCCCGATACCAGCAACGCGACGCGGGGCCGCACCCGCGGCGCGTTGCGTCCGGCCACCCGAATCGGGGGCATGTCCGCGACGGGGCACGAATCTAGGGTGAAGGTTCGGTCGGGGACCAGGACGAAGGGAAGATATGCGGGCACGAACATTCTGCGGCGCGGTGGTCACCGCGGCCGCCTTGGCCGTCACCGGTACCGGCGTCGCGAACGCGCAACCCACTGATCACGTGAACCCCACCGACTACCTGATCGGCGACACCGTCTACTTCACCGCTGCCGGAGCCAACTGCTCCATCCGTGCCAACGGCGATGTCGGTTGTGACATTCCGGCTGGAATCGCCAAGTGGCTGAACGTTATTCCGGTGCGCGACCTGGTGATCGACGTACCCTTCCTACCCGCGCACCCGACATTCGGCGCGTTCGGACCACAGGGACGCGCCGACAGCCGAAGCCTGCCGGGCGGACCGATCGGCTACGGCTCGACGATCAGCTACGCCGGAGCCTCCTGCCACGGGGGCGGGCGCGGCGGTCTGAGCTGCCAGTCGAAGGGCCACAGTTTCTCCTTCGGATGGTCGGGCACCCAAACCAGCTGACTGCGGGGAGCCCCACGGTACGGTCCCCGCGAACCGGGTCGCGCCGCCGCCGCTCGTATCACGGCTAGGTTGACGGTCGTGCCCTTCACTCTCGCGCACCCGGCCGCCGTCCTACCGCTGCGGCGGTACGCGGCGGTGCCGGCCCTGGTGGCCGGCGCGCTCGCTCCCGACGTTCCCTACTATCTGCCCTGGCCCGGGGACATTCCGCGAACGCATACGCCGGTCGGGCTGCTCGGCTGGGATCTGTTCTTCGGGCTGGCGCTGCTGGCGGTCCTCCGGGTGGTCGCGGTCCCACTGCTGGCGCTGTCGCCGCTGGGGTGGCGGCGGCGAATCACCCTGCCACGCTGGAAGATCCGATCGGTTGGCGGCGCGGTGGCGGTCGTGCTCGCGGTGTGGCTCGGTGCGGCGACGCATCTGGTCTGGGATGCCTTCACCCAGACCGGCGGTCCGGCGGTCCAGCGGTGGGAGTGGTTGCGGGTCGCCGTCGCGGAACCGCATCGGCTCTACAACGTCCTCGGCTACCTCTCGTCGGTGGGCGGCATGGTGGTGCTGAGTCTGGCGGCGGTGCGCTGGTATCGGAGGACCCCGCCCGGCCGGGCGGCGGTACGGGGTGTGCCGCCGCGCGCAGTGCCGCTGATCGTCTCCGCACTCGCGGCGGCGACGGCAGCGGGCGCGGGCTTCGCACTGATGGATCCGGTAGCCCGCGTCAGCGACTACGACCTCGTGCGGCTGGCCCTCCTCGGCGGGGTGCGCGGCTGCGCGCTGGGCGTCCTGGCCTATGCGCTCGGCTGGTGGCTCGTGGTGAGCGGCCGGCCCGACCAGGCCCGATCCCCGCGGACCGGGCCTTAGTCGCATCCGGGTGACGGCGGAAATCACTGCGCCCCGATAACTTTCGCCCCGGCAACTGGGGTCTGAGACTGCGGGTCGTCGATCGCTAGCGTCCTTTCTCGAGTCCTGATGGGTCGGGGAGTGGAGAGGCTGGCGTGCGTCGAGCGTTGATCAGTGCCGTGGTGGCGGCGGTGGCGGCGGGAATGCTGTTCGTGGGGTTCGAACCGCCCGTGGCCGGGGGTGAGCCTGCTGGGGTGAAGCACTGTGCCGTGAGCAGTGGGCGGGAGCCGCAGACCGCCACCCCCGAGGAGGTCGGGCTGGACGCGCGAAGACTGCGAGAGGCGCTGGACTTCGCGAACGATCCGACCCGCTTCACCTTCCGGGTGTACCGCAACAACTGTCTGGTCCTCGAGCGCGAAAGCCATGCGGGCGCGGGCCGGATGGCGTGGAATCTGTGGAGCAGCACCAAGAGCGTGGTGTCCATGGTGACCGGAATCGCGGTCGGCGACGGAAAATTGAATGTCGACGACCCCATCGACCGCTATCTGCCCCCGGGGCTGGGTGATGCCGCGCACCGCGCCATCACCGTGCGCAATCTGCTCACCGAGTCCTCGGGTATGCAGGTGGCGGTGGCCTCGGAGGGCATCACCGGGCTGGCGCAGATCGATCCCAATGTGGTGGCCCAGGCGCTGGGCATGCCGATCGTGCACGAACAGGGCACCGCATGGCAGTACAGTCAGCGCGCCGTGGATCTCATCGTCTACGTCGTCCAGCAGGCGGTCGGGGAGGACTTCCAGGCGTATGCGCAGCGAAAGCTGTTCGATCCCTTGGGAATCCCAGCCGACGACTATCACTGGGCGCGTGACCGCAGCGGAAACACCTACGGTTACGCCCATCTGGTGCTACCGCCCGACGACTTCGTCAAACTCGGTCTGCTCCTGGTCAATCGCGGCAATTGGGATGGGCAGCAACTGATTCCGACCGACTACCTGGAACAGGCGAGCAGTTCCGCCGCCACCCATCCCTGCTACGGCTTCCTGTTCACCATCAACGGCCCGAGCTGTGACGGCGCCTTCCCCGGCCTGCCGAAGGACGCCATCCAGATGTCGGGCATGATGCGCCAGGACAATTTCATCGTGCCGAGCCTCGGACTGCTGGTCAGCTGGACCGGCGTCACGGTACCGGGCGGATCGGTGAGCTTCCCGCACGATGTGCTGCGCGCGGTATCCCAGGCGTTTCTGTCCCCGGAACTCCCGGATCCGGGTCCGTACGCGCCGAAACCGGATATCAGCCTCACCGATCCGATGATCACCAACCCGGACGCGACCCTGGCCGCGCTCGGCCTGGGCCCGATGACCTATCCGGGTTGCGGCCCGCTGAACTGCCTGGGCAAACCGCTGTCCCCGCCGTTCGCCGACTGGCCCGCGGGCTGCTTCGTCCTGGGCTGTGTCGGCCCCGTCCCGGGCATTCGGTAGAGCCGCATCAGAACCTCAGATGAACCGAGGCGATATGCCAGAAGGTCCGATCGTGGACGGTCTCGAAATCCCAACTCTCGGCGAGCGCGTGCGTGGTGGCGACGATGCCCGGGACATCGAAGTCCTCCCGGGTGGCGGTGCCTTTGGCTTCCAGGGCGGCGATGACGTAGGCGGTGGCGCTTTCCATCGTGTGTGGCATGCGAACTCCAATCATCGTTGAATGGTGTGCGGCCGTGGTAACCGGCCGCAGTGACCGGTTACGTCCTGGCGTCGGAAAGTACGTCCTCGTATCGGTATTCGGTCGGGATGGCGGTGCCGGCGGCGTGCGCCTGCTCCTCCCGCTGGCGCAACTCCACGCGCCGGATCTTGCCGGAGATCGTCTTGGGTAGTTCGGTGAACTCCAAGCGTCGCACACGCAGGTAGGGTGCGAGGTGATCGCGGGCGTATTCCATTATGACGCGCGCCGTTTCACGAGACGGCTCCCACCCCGCCGCGAGCGTCACATACGCCTTGGGAACGCTCAGGCGGGTGTCGTCGGGCTGCGGCACCACCGCGGCCTCCACCACGGCCGGATGCTCGATGAGCACGCTCTCCAGTTCGAACGGTGACACCTTGTAGTCGGAGGACTTGAACACGTCGTCGGTGCGGCCGACATAGGTGATGTAGCCGTCGGCGTCCCGGCTCGCCACATCCCCGGTGTGGTAGTAGCCGTCGGCCATGACGGCGGCATTGCGTTCGGGATCACCCAGGTAGCCCGTCATGAGATTGACCGGCGCGGCACTCAGATCCAGGCAGATCTCGCCCTCGTCACCGGACTCACCGCTGATCGGATCGACCAGCGCCACCGGCACTCCCGGCGCGGGGCGGCCCATCGAACCGGCCTTGACCGGCTGCCCCGGCGTATTGCCCACCTGCAAGGTGGTCTCGGTCTGGCCGAAACCGTCCCGGATGGTCAGCCCCCACGCCTTCTCCACCTGCGCGATGACATCCGGGTTGAGCGGTTCGCCCGCGCCGAGGATTTCGCGCAACCCGGTCGGGCGCTCACCCAGATCGGCCTGAATCAGCATGCGCCACACCGTCGGCGGGGCGCAGAAGGTGTTCACCTCGGCGCGGCGCAACTGTGCGAGCAGGGCCGCCGCGTCGAACCGGCCGTAGTTGTAGACGAAGACCGTCGCCTCGGCGATCCACGGGGTGAAGAAGCAACTCCAGGCGTGCTTGGCCCAGCCCGGCGCGCTGATGGCCAGATGTACGTCGCCGGGCCGCACACCGATCCAGTACATGGTGGACAGATGGCCCACCGGATAGCTGATCTGTGAATGCTGCACCATCTTCGGCTTGCTGGTGGTGCCGGAGGTGAAGTACACCAGCAGCGGATCCTCGACCGTGGTGACGGCCGCGAACGGGCCCGCCGACGGGTAGGTCGACGATTCCGCGTAGCCGTGCCAGCCGGGGATCTGCCCGCCCACCACGATGCGCCGGTAGTCACCCGAGACCTCGGCGAACTTCGGGGCGTCGGCCGCATTGGCGATCACGAAACGCACCGCGCCCCGCTCGATCCGGTCGGCGAGGTCGGCGGGTCCCAGCGCCGCCGTGGTCGGCATGACGACCGCGCCCAGTTTGGCGATGGCCAGCATGGCCTCCCACAGTTCGACCTGATTGCCGAGCATGAGCAGGACCCGGTCGCCCTTGCCCACGCCCAGCGCCGACAGCCAGGTGGCCACCTGATCGGAGCGGTTCGCCATCTCGTCGAAGGTGACGCGCTGTTCGCGGCCGTCCTCCTCCACGATCCAGAGGGCGGGGCGGTCGTTGCTGCGCGCGATCACATCGAACCAGTCCGTGGCCCAGTTGAACGTTCCGGTCAGCCGCGGCCACGCGAAATCGCGCACGGCGGCGTCGTAATCGGTCGCGGCGGCGACCAGTTGGTCCCGGGCGGCGCGGTAGGTATCGGTATTCGCGGTCATCGGTCCTCCTCGGACAGGCCGAGCAGGCGCGCGGCGACCTCGCGCATCTCGACCTTGCGGATCTTGCCGGTGACGGTCATGGGGAACTCGTCGACGACGTGGACGTAACGGGGGATCTTGAAGTGCGCCAGGCGGCCGGTGCAGAACTCGCGCAGCGCCTGCGGGGTCAACACCGGCGCGTCCTCGCGCAGCCGCACCCAGGCCATGAGCTCTTCGCCGTACTTGGCGTCGGGCACCCCGATCACCTGGGCGTCGAGGATATCCGGATGGGTGTAGAGGAATTCCTCGATCTCGCGCGGGTAGATGTTCTCGCCGCCGCGGATCACCATGTCCTTGATCCGACCGGTGATGGCGACATAACCCTCGTCATCCATGGTGGCCAGATCGCCGGTGTGCATCCAGCGCGCGGAATCGATTGCCTCCGCGGTCTTCTCGGCATCGTTCCAGTAGCCGAGCATGACCGAGTAGCCGCGGGTGCACAGCTCGCCGGGTTCGCCGCGCGGCACCGTCAGCCCCGTCACCGGATCCACGATCTTGATCTCGATATGCGGTCCGGCGCGGCCCACGGTGGCGGTGCGCTGCACCAGGCTGTCGTCGCGGCGGGTCTGCGTGGAGACCGGGGAGGTCTCGGTCATGCCGTAGCAGATCGACACCTCGCGCATGCCCATGCGCTCGATGACCTGCTTCATCACCTCCACCGGGCACGGCGACCCGGCCATGATGCCGGTGCGCAGCGAGGACAGGTCGTAGGAGTCGAAATCCGGCTCGGCCAGTTCGGCGATGAACATGGTCGGCACCCCGTAGAGCGAGGTGCAGCGTTCGGCCGCCACCGCCTCCAGGGTGGCCTTCGGATCGAAGGCCGGGGCCGGGATGACCATGGTGGCGCCGTGGCTGGTGGCCGCCAGATTGCCCATGACCATGCCGAAGCAATGATAAAAGGGCACCGGAATGCAGATCCGGTCCTGCTCGGTGTAGCCGCACAGCTCACCCACGAAGTATCCGTTGTTGAGGATGTTGTGGTGGCTCAGCGTCGCGCCCTTGGGGAAACCCGTTGTGCCCGAGGTGTACTGGATATTGATGGGGTCGTCGGGGGATAGGGCGGCCTGTGCCCGCGTCAGCTCGCTCGGATCGGCGGCGCGTCCGGCCTCGAACAGTCCCCGCCAGTCGCCGGAATCCAGCAGGATCACCCGGTCGAGGTCGGGGCAGTCGGCCCGCACCTCGTCGATCATGGCCGCGTAGTCCGAGGTCTTGAACGCCGGGGCCGCGATCAGCGCGCGAATTTCCGCCTGCCGCAGCACGTAGCGCAGCTCGTGCGAACGATACGCCGGATTGATGTTCACCAGGATGGCGCCGATCTTGGCCGTCGCGTACTGCGTCAGCGTCCACTGCGGGCAGTTCGGCGACCAGATGCCCACCCGGTCGCCCTTCCCGATCCCCGCCGCCAGCAGACCCAGCGCCAGCGCGTCGACCTCGGCGACGAACTCCCGGTAGGTCCAGCGCTCGCCGGTACCGTAGTCGACCAGCGCCTCACGGTGCGGATGCGCGGCGGCCGTGCGGTCGAGATTGTCGCCGATGGTGTCGCCGAGCAGCGGCGCATCCCAGACGCCGAAGGTATAGCTCACCGGCCGGAGCCGGTCCATGCTCTTGCTCACTCCGATAGGATCCACATCACACCGATCCGACGACTACCCCCGAAAAGGTGTATCCCGATGACCCGCACAGCCGACTCGCTGCGGCCCCGCGACGCCGATGCGCTGCGGGCCGAACTGCGTCGGATCGCGACCGCGACCGGGGCTCCGGTCGCCTTCGGCGGCGCGGTCCAAGCGGGGACGCTGGTGCTCAGCGAGTTCATCGGCACCCGCACCAACGGCATGCGCGGACTCGCGGTGCAACCGCAGTCCGGATTGGGCGGCCGGGCGGTGGCGAGTCGGCGGCCGACCTCGGTGGCGGACTACCGCTCGGACGCCACCATCACCCACCACTACGACGTTCCGGTGCTCGGTGAGGGGCTGCGGGCCGTGGTGGCGGTGCCGGTGGTGGTCGCGGGGGAGTCCCGGGCGGTGCTCTACGTCGCCAACCGCGACCCCAGCCCCATCGGCGACCGTATCGCCGAATTCATGGTGCAGGCCGGTCGCCGCCTGAGCCTGGAGTTCACCATTCGCGACGAGGTGGACCGGCGCGTGCGCCTGCACACCGCGCAACCCCGGCGACCCGTCGTGCCCGCGGCGGATGCCGTTGTGACCGAACAGCTTCGGGACCTGCACGCCGAACTGCGCGGTCTCACCCAGGAAGTCTCCGACGCCACCGCCCGCGACCGCCTGCGCGCCATGTCCGAACGGCTCGCGCGCCTGGTCTCCGGTGTCACCGCGCCCGACGATCCGGTCACCCTGGCTCCGCGCGAGGTCGACGTCCTCGCCCAGATCGCCCTCGGCTGCACCAATATCGAAGCCGCCCAGCGACTTTCCCTGAAACCCGAAACGGTGAAGAGCTACCTGCGCAGCGCCATGGTCAAACTCGGCGCGCACACCCGCCACGAGGCGGTGGTGCAGGCCCGCCGCCACGGCCTGCTGCCGTAGCCCGGGTGTGCGGGTGACCCGGTCCCGGGGCGCGTCGCCACCGCGTCGGATCTCGTGCGCGGCGCGGGAGGTTTGGCGCTTCCGGCTGCGCGGCGCTTCCGGCTAGGCGGTGGGCCGGATGCCGTAGGACTCGATCTTGCGGTAGAGCGATGAGCGGGCGATGCCGAGCATGCGGGCGGCGTGATGGCGGTTGCCGCCGACCTGGACCAGCGCCCGCACGATGGCGTCGCGTTCCACCACCTCGATGGGGGTGAGCACCCGTCGGCTGGCGGCGAAACAGGATTCCGGCAGGTCGGCGCGGCGCAGATCGCCCGCCGGACGGCGAGCCAGGGCGGTGCGCAGGGCGTCGCGGAGTTCGGCGATATTGCCGGGCCAGTCGTAGCCGAGCAGCACGCGCATGGCATCCGGGGTGGGGTGCACCGCCCGCCGGGGCGCCAGCGTGTGCAGCAGGCGCGGAACGATCTGGCGCAGATCGTCGACGTGATGGCGCAGGGCGGGCACCGTGATCGAATGCTCGAAATGCCGGAGCACGGCGTCCAGCCGCCCGGGCTCGGCCGATTCGGTGGTCGTCATGGTCACCGCCAGCCAGTGGTCCGAGCCGTCCGCGTTCTCGAGCCGGGCCGCCAGTTCTTCCACCGACCGGTCGGGCAGCTCGTTCAGGTGCGCGAGCACGATGGTGGCCGGCCGCGACCGGCTCCATGCGGCATCGAAGCCGCTCGGCACGGCGTCGTCGCGACAGTCGACCACCACCAGCGACCGGGTCGGATAGGTGTGGCGGTGGGCGGCGGCGATCAGGGCGCGCTTGCCGACCCCCGGCTCGCCGAGCATGACCAGCGGTCGGCGGATCCGCGCGGTCTCGAGCACATCGGAACAGGCCATCCGCCAGGCGGGTGAGTCACCGGGTACCTCCGCCAACCCGATTCGCCTGGTGGCGTGGGGGATCGCGCGGGCAGTCGCGGGGGTGAGATCCACCTGCAACACCACACCGGCCGCCGGCCCGTCCGCGGGTACCGGAATCGAACGCACCCGAGCCTTCCGGCCGGTCGGCAGATCGACCGACACCACCGTGCCGCGCGCACCCGTCAGCCCCGCCGCGAGTTCGCGCAGCCGGATGCGGTCGTGCGGGCCGAGTTCCGCATCCGCGCGGGCATCGGTGATGAACACCTCGCCCGCGAGTGCGACCGTCGGGGTGCGGCCCATCCGGCCGATGCGCAGGAAACTGTCCAGCACCGCCTGCTGCCCCAGCGACGCCGCGGCGCGCAGTTCGCTCTCGATACCGCGGGCCGCCTCCCGCACCAGGGCCAGCATGAGGCCGTTGGCGTCCTTGGCCAGGCAGCTCAGATCCAGAATGCCCTGCACCGCCCCGGTCAGCGGATCGCGCACGGGCGCACCCGCGCACGCGAAGACCGTGATGTTCTCCGCGTAATGCTCCGCGCCCCGGATCAGCACGGCCTTTCCGGCGGCGAGCGCGGTGCCGACGCCATTGGTGCCGACGGTGTCCTCGGTGTAGACGAAACCCGGCGCGAAGAACACGCCGTCGAAGCGACCGGTCAGAAAGCGCTGATTGTCTCGGCGCAGCAGCACGCGACCGTCCTGATCGGCGAGTGCGATGCTCACCGGCATATCGCTCAGCTCGCGTTCCAGCCGGTCGATCACCGGCAGCGCACAGCGCGCGAATCGGCCGTGCAGATCCAGATCGTCCAGATAGGTCCGGTCGAGCACATTCTCGACATCGTCGACCCCGGCGTTCACCGAGCGCTGCCACGAGGCCACGACCAGGTCCGATACCGCGCCGGAGGGAATATCGCCCGCGGAGACGAATACCTCTCGTGCGCGTTCGACACCGATCGTGTCATCTCCAGCGTCCACCGCACTCCTCGAGCCATCGAATCGTCGGAAGGAACGGCGGGGTGCATACGCCGTCAGCGGATTGTCCGCAGTGCGCGCCGGACTCGTCAAGGGGTAACTGTCCCAAAGTAGGACAGCGGACCGACTCCTCGGTTGCGCACACTGGTAGAACCGACGACGAATCCGCGTGCGGTGTGAGCGAATCCGAGTCTCGCGCCGTGGCGTCAGTTGACGGTCTGCTCCGGAGCATGGTGACAACGTCGTCGCCCGTGGCCGCCCGCCCAAGGCC